>CAZNOE010000181.1:0-9558 GCA_964574525.1 uncultured Bifidobacteriaceae bacterium | reverse complement strand
CGTCTAACAAAGGCGACGAAGCCTGTCGAGAAATCAATTGGTTAGTGGGGTCATCGACGCGCGACTGTCATGTCGGCCACATCGTTGCTTCCATCCGCTACGCATCCACCGGTACACCGCCAAGGCCACCGGTCTTGCGCGCGTGCCGGCCATAAACCCATTCAAACACCGGCGATGCCATGAGGGTCGTGACCACCGCCATCAACACCATCATTGAGAACAATGCCGGCTGGATGATACCTTTCTGCAATCCGATGTTGATGATGATAAGTTCCATCAAGCCGCGCGAGTTCATCAAAGTGCCCACAGCCAGCGCGGTGCGGTTGTCCTCCCCATTGAGCCGCGCCGCCGCCCAACACGCAACACCTTTGCCCAGGCACGACGCCGCAAGGATCACCAGCGCGATGAGCAGCATTTGGAAATTGTTCACCATATCCAGCCGCGTATTCAGACCGGAGAACGTGAAAAACATCGGCAGGAGAAAAACGACCGCAAACGGTTCGAGTTTCTTTTGTAACTCGCGCGCTAAGAAACCGCGCGGCATCGCCGTGCCGAGCAGGAAACCGCCGAAGACCGCATGAATGCCAATGGCGTCCGTCGTCCAGGCGCAAAGGCAAAACAACATCAATACGACGGCCAGCAGCGTGGGAGTGATCGCCTGCTTGCGCTCGGCGATGCGCCCCAGCGGCGCGAGCAACTTGCGCCCGGCCAGAATCATGAGCAGCGCGTAGGCGACGCCGCCGCCGATGGCTTTCACCGCGATGCCCGCATTGATGCTCCCGTCGGGCAGTTTTTGGAAACTGGCGAGCACAATGGCGAGCACGCACCACGCCGCCGCGTCGTCAATCGCGCCCGCGGCCAGCGCCAGCGTGCCGAGCGCAGTGCCGGTCAGCCCCCGTTCGTAAATAATCCGCGCCAGCATGGGAAACGCGGTAATTGCAATGGCCGCGCCGAGGAAGAGGATGGCTTCCATCACGGTCGCCTTTTCTGAAAACAATCCCGGCACGGTGATCAGCCACGGTGCCAACGCCGCACCGAGTACGAACGGCACAAGCATTCCCGCAACTGACACCGATGCCGCGCTACGAATCCGGCTGCGGAACAATTCGGTCTTGAACTCGACGCCAACCAGAAACATGTAGAGTCCCACGCCTAATTGCGCGCCGACGAAGAGCACTTTTAGCGACTCGGGAGGGAAGATGGTTTTTTGCGCGGCCGGCCAAAGCAGGCCGAACAGCGACGGCCCCATCAGCACGCCCGCGATCATTTCGCCAACGACCTGTGGTTGGTGGATGCGCCGGGCCAGCCAGCCCACGACGCGGCAGACGGCCAGGATGAAAAACATCTGAAGGAAAAACGCGACGGAGAGTTGCGGGCCGGTCATAACCCGCGTGTGCTTAAACGCTGGGCCGGGACGGGTCAAATCAATTTGAGCGCGGTCTCCCTGCCCCTACTCTCACTCATAATCTTAATCCTAATCTCCGCCCCGAAAAGATTAAGATTACGATCCTGAGAGCCCTTTCTCAAACTTGCGCCCATGAGTCACGGCTCTTACCTTTGCGCGCATGAACTCCACCGCATTCGACGCGATTGTGATTGGCTGCGGCCCAGGCGGAAGCAGCGCGGCCACATTCCTCGCGCGCGCCGGCAGGCGCGTTCTCGTACTTGAAAAAGAAATCTTTCCGCGCTTCCACATCGGCGAATCGCTGCTGCCCTGCAACATGACCATCTTCCGCGAGATGGGCGTGCTTCCTGCATTGGAAGCAGCGGGATTTCCCAGGAAATTCGGGGCACAGTTCGAGCTGGGCAATGGCTCGCGCAGCACGCGCTTTGCTTTTCGCGAGGGCAAGTACAATCGCGAACCGGAAGCCATCCAGGTGGAACGAGCGGTGTTCGACCACATTTTGCTCAAGCACGCGCGCGCCACCGGCGCTGACGTGCGCGAGGGTTGGACGGTGCAACGCTTCGCGTCCGATTCGGATGGAGTAAGTCTGGACGCCTGCGGTCCGGACGGTCAAACGCACCAGTTTCGCGCGGCTTACCTGATTGACGCCAGCGGACGCGGCAACGTGACGGGCAATCAGGAGGGCGTTCGCGTGATTCATCCGCGCCACAAAAAGCTCGCCGTCTTCGGTCACTTTCACAACGTGGTGCGCGAAGAGGGCGAAAGGAATACGGACATCATCATCGTGCGGCTGCCGAACAAATGGTTTTGGATGATCCCGATTTCCGCGGAAAAAACCAGCGTGGGCCTGGTCATTGACAAGGACGAATTCGCTCGCGAAGACGGCACGTTGTCGGAAATCTTCCAGCGCTGGGTTGATTCCAATCCCACCATCAAAGACCGCATGAAGAATGCGAGGTTGGTGAATGAGATGCGCACCACAAGTGATTTCAGCTACTACAATCGCCGCCTCATCGGTGACCGGTTGCTGCGCGTCGGAGATGCGGCTGGGTTTATGGACCCGATTTTTTCCGCCGGAGTTTTCCTCGCCATGTGGTCGGGCAAACTCGCCGCGGAAGTCGTTCGGCAGGCGATCGCCAGGGGCAAATCCGGCGGACGCCCGTTCGCCGATTATGACAAGCGCGTGGGCAAAGGGCTGCGGTTTTACTGGCGGATGGTGGAAAATTTTTACACCACTCCGTTCATGGAACTGTTTTTGACTCCGCGGGAACATTACAACTTGTATTCGGCGGTCATCGCCGCGCTGGCCGGTGAAGTGGAGGGAAACTGGGCGCTTCGCTGGCGGCTCCAGTATTTTTTCCTCCTCGTCAAAATTCAGGCGCACTTCCCGCTCGTGCCGCGCATTTCCTTCGCCCCTGTCAAAGCGATGGCAACCGATACTGCGCCGTGCGCGGCACACGCCTGAAAGTGTCCAGCGTGTCTGGGAATTCGCGCGCGCGTTCTTGCTGAATTGTCGAACTTGCGCGGACCAGCGCGCCGACTTAACTTGCCGACCGTGGACCCCGGTACCTACGATGCTCTCGTGATTGGCTGCGGCCCGGGCGGCAGCAGCGCGGCCACATTCCTCGCGCGCGCCGGCAAACGGGTGCTCGTGCTCGAAAAGGAAATCTTCCCGCGCTTTCACATCGGCGAATCGCTCCTGCCCTGCAACCAAACCATCTTAAGGGACATGGGCGTGCTGCCGGCGTTGTACGCGGCGGGCTTCCCGCGAAAAGTGGGCGCGCAGTTTTATCTCAGCAACGGTTCGCTTGGCACGCGCTTCGTTTTCGGCGAGGGCAAATTCAATCGTGAGCCGGAAACCATCCAGGTCGAGCGCGCGGCCTTTGATCACATTCTGCTCAAACACGCGCGGGCTTCCGGCGCCGACGTGCGCGAAGGCTGGTCGGTGCAGCGATTCAGCTCGGACGCTGGCGGCGTGAGCGCCGAGGCGCGCGCGCCCGATGGCAAAATGCACTCGCTCCGCGCTGCGTTCCTGATTGACGCGAGCGGACGAGGGAACGTGACGGGCAACCAGGAAGGGCAGCGCATCATTCACCCCGATCTGAAGAAGCTCTCTGTGTTTGGACACTTCACCGGCGTCCAACTCGACCCCGGCGAAGCCGCCGGCGACACAATCATCATTCGTTTGCCGAACAAATGGTTTTGGATCATTCCGATCTCGGCGGAGAAAACGAGCGTGGGGCTGGTCCTGGACAAGGATGAGTTTGCCGGTGCGGGCGGCACGCCGGAGGAAATCTTTCAGCATTGGGTCGAATCCAGCCCGCCGTTGGCGAATCGCATGACGAACGCGCGGCTCGTCGGCGCGATGCAAACCACGAGCGATTTCAGCTATTACAACCGCCGGCTTGTCGGCCGCCGATTGCTGCGCGTCGGTGACGCGGCCGGGTTCATGGACCCAATTTTTTCTGCCGGAGTCTTCCTCGCGATGTGGTCCGGGAAACTGGCGGCGGAGGTTGTCAGCGAATCGCTCGACCGCGGCAGAGCCAGCGGGCGCCGGTTCGCGGCTTATGAAAAGCGGGTCAGGAGAGGGCTCATGTTTTACTGGCGAGTCGTGGAGCATTATTACACGACACCGTTCATGGAGTTGTTCCTCCAGCCGCGCAATCACCACGATCTGCCGTCCGCCGTCAACGCGGTGTTGGCGGGCGAACTGGAAGGCGGCTGGAATTTGCGCTGGCGACTCAAGTATTTCTTTTTCCTCGTCAAAGTTCAGGCGTACTTCCCACTCGTGCCGCGCATCTCTTTCGCCCCGATGAAGGCGAAAGCGTCAGAAGTCCATCAATGCCCGGCCAAAGAGTGAGATTGCGCCGTGTGTTACCGAATGAACGCTCTCCTTCACCGCACGTCCACGCTCTTGCTCGCACTTGTGTTTTGCGGTTCCTGCCGGTCGCTCCCGCCGTTGCCGCCCGCGGATTTGTCCGCGCCCGGCTGGCGGATGCAACAGGGCCAGGCGCTCTGGAAACCGACGAAAAGCCGACCTGAACTCGCCGGCGAACTTCTGCTCGCGACCAACGCGAACGGCAATTTCTTCATCCAGTTTACGAAAACTCCGTTCACGCTCGCGACGGCGCAGAGGGTGGATGACCGCTGGCAGATTGAATTTGGCTCCGGCGATTACCGTCGCAGCGGGCAGGGTGCGCCGCCGGTTCGCTTCGTGTGGTTTCAACTGCCCACGGCACTGGTTGGAGCGGGTGTGAGCGACAATTGGAATTTCGACCGCGTCACGACGAATTCGTGGCGGTTGGAAAACCATCGCACCGGCGAAACACTGGAGGGCGGCTTTTTCCCATGAGCCTTCGTTGGAGTCCAAGCTTTAGCTTGTTCCTGGACACGCTGAAGCGTGGACTCCAACAGCGACCCGTCTTAATCGGATCCTCGCTCGACGCGCACTTACAACACAGAATGGAATCTCCATGAACCGCAAGATTCTTCGCTGGTGGTGGCTCATTCCGATTATTCCCGTGGTTATCGGACTGGCGCGGCTGCGTTTTGATGTCGAAGTTCTCAACTTGCTGCCCGATGAACTTCCCGTCGTTCACGGCCTCAAGCTCTACCAAAAACATTTCACCAGCGGCGATGAGCTCGTTATCACGCTGCGCGCACCGGACGCGGAGACGGCTGAATCCGCCTCGCGACAGCTCGCCGAATCTCTGCGTCGGGAAACCAACCTCGTTGCCAATGCCGTCTGGCAGGCGCCGTGGCAGGAAAATCCCGATCAAATGGCCGAACTCACGGCGTATCTCTGGTTGAATCAGCCACCCGAAACTTTCGCTCAACTCACGAATCGCCTCGCTCCCGGCAAACTCGCCACAGTTTTGCGCGAGACCCGCGAGCAACTCGTTACAACGCTTTCGCCGACGGACATCGCGCGGCTGGGCTACGATCCCTTTGGCCTGACCCGCGTGCCGGGAAGCGATTTGGGCGGACAAGAATCAGGCGGGCACCAGGATGGTTTCGCTTCGGCAGACGGATTGTTTCGCGTGGTGTTCGTGCAGGCGCGCAGTAGTTTATCGAACTATCGCGCGGTCAGCGGGTGGCTCAACGGGATCAAGGCGGTAGTGAGTCGGTGCGAGAATTCACCGACCTGGCCGGGCCAAGTCACGGTGCGCTTTACCGGTGCGCCGGCGTTCGTCACCGAAGTGGCCACGGGGATGGAACGCGACATCAAAGGCTCGGCGCTGAGCACTTTGGTTTTGATCGCCGGTTTGTTCTGGTGGGCGCATCGCAGTTGGCGACCGTTGCTGTGGCTGCTCGCCATGCTGGCGCTCATCGTCGCCGGCACACTGGCCGCGGGCGGACTGATCTTCGGAAAGCTCAATGCCGTGAGCCTGGGTTTCGCCGCGATCCTGCTCGGCCTCGCCGTGGATTACGGACTGGTGCTTTACCAGGAATGGGTCGCCGAGCCGCAGCTTTCGGCCCGAGAAATCCAGCGCATCCTCGGCCCCAGCATTTTTTGGTCAGCGCTGACCACGGCGCCGGCGTTTGCGTTGCTGAATTTCGGCGGGCTCCCCGGCTTGTCGCAGCTTGGGTCGCTCGTGGCCATCGGCATCCTGTTGGCTGCGGTAGTGATGTTGTATCTGTTTCTGCCCATGGTGGTGCGCGGACGACTTGGGCAATTGGCCAAGAATTCAGACCCGCGCGTAGATCCTAAAACGCAAATCGTAAATTCGACCAAAGGCAGGTCGGTGAAACTCGCGCTCGTGGCCACCGGAATCATCGCTCTGTTCGCCGCCTTCATCCTGTGGCGGGCGTGGCCGCGCGTGGACCACAGTAACAGCCCACTCAGCCCCAAGCACAGCCCGGCCCAGGAAGCATTCACCGAATTGCAAACGGAGATGAATCGTCAGGGCCAGCCGGTCCTACTAGTCATTTCCGGCCGTGATGAGACCGAAGTGGCCCGCCGCCTGGACGCCGCCAGCGCGCACCTTTCACAAGCGGTGAGCAATCAGGAGGCACTGAGTTTCATGTTGCCAACCTCGTTGTGGCCGCACACCGACCGGCAGCGCACCAATCTGGCCGCCGCCACTACGCTCATCAAGGAAGCCGGCGCCATGAAAGCGGCCGCAACGCAAGCCGGCTTCACGGCCGATGCTCTGGCGCTTACTGAAAATGTGTTTCGCGCCTGGGAACTTGCGGCTGGCAGTTCCGGTGCGTTGTGGCCGACCAACCAGTCGGGGCGGTGGATACTACGGCGCGCGGTGGCATGGACTGGAGAAAACTGCCTGGCGGTCGGCGCGATTTATCCGGGAACGAACGACCTGTCCGCTTCCACGCTGGCAAAATTGAACCCGGAACTTCCCGACGTGTGGCTGACGGCGTGGCCGTTGCTCGGCGAGGCGCTGTTGCAACACGTCGAGCACCGACTCTGGTGGGTGGTCGCCGCGATGTTGGCGATGGTGGTGGTGTGCTTGTGGATGGCCTTCCGTCGCTGGATCGAAGTGCTGTTGAGCTTCGCCACGCTGGGATTCAGTCTGCTCGTGTTGCTGGCGGTAATGGGACTGGCCGGCTGGTCCTGGAACTTGATGAATCTCATGGTCGTGCCGATCCTGCTCGGCGCGGGCGTGGATTACACCATCCACATCCAACTGGCTCTCCGCCGTCATGCGGGCAACATCCTCACGATGCGCAAAGTCACTGGCCGCGCGGTTTTTCTCTGCGCCGCCACCACCGTCGTGGGTTTCGGCTCCAACGCGCTGTCCAGCAATGCCGGCCTCGCGAGTCTGGGATTGGTTTGCGCCGTCGGCATTGCGGCGGTGTATGTGAGCGCGGTTTTTTTACTGCCCGCCTGGTGGCAAACATTTGTTGGTCGAGAGCCGGGGGCCCAGGGTCGAGCGCTGGAAGCACATTCAATTTCACAGACGCAGTCCATGCCCTCGACCCTCGACCCTCGACCCTCGACTCCATCTTCCTTCTACCGCACAGAAATCTGGTCGCTGGGTTTGTGGGTGAGCCGCGTTTTGCCGACGAAATTGTGCGAATCGCTCAGCCGCGGTCTGGCTTTGCTTTACTGGTGCGCCCAACCGCGGCGGCGCGAAGTCGTGATTCAAAATCTTTTGCCCGTGCTGAATGGCAACCGCCAGGCAGCGGAACGGGCGACGCGAAAACTTTTTCAGGAGTTCGCCGTGAAGGTGACCGACTTGTGGCGTTACGAAAGCGGAGCGCAGGCAGACCAATGGCACACCAAATGGGACGGCTGGGAAATCTTCGCGGTGGCCCAGGCGCGCGGCAAAGGAGTGCTGCTCGTCACGCCTCACCTCGGCAACTGGGAATTTGGCGCGGCGTTTTTCGTGCAACACGGTTTCAAGCTGTTGGTGCTCACGCAAGCCGAGCCGGAGCAGGAATTGACGGCGTTGCGGCAGGCATCGCGCGCGCGACGGGGCGTTGAAACGCTGGTGGTCGGCGAAGATGCCTTTGCGTTCGTCGAAATTATCAAACGCCTCCAGGCGGGGGCAACGGTAGCGTTGCTGCTGGACCGTCCGCCGCCGCCCACCGCGGTCACCGTGGAGTTATTCGGCCGGCCCTTTTGCGCTTCCATCGCGGCGGCGGAGCTGGCGCGTGCTTCGGGTTGCGCCTTGCTGCCGACCCATGTCGTCCGCAACGCGGGCGGGTATTCGGCGAGCCTTCTGCCGGAAATCACCTATGACCGCGCCGCGCTTGGCGACCGAACCGCGCGGATCAAGCTTACCCAGGAAATCCTGCGTGCGTTCGAGCCGGCGATTCGCCAGCATGTGACGCAATGGTATCATTTCGTGCCCGTGTGGCCGACGGAAAAGGGAAAGTGAGCAGGTGGGTAAGTGAGCAGGTGGGAACTTCCCACTTTCCCGCTTTCCCACTTTTCCGCCTGCCCGGCCTAAGTTTGGTTGTTGGTTGCGTCTTGATCGCAACCATCGCCCGCGCCGCCGACACCAACGCCGTTCTCACCGGCTGGCTTTCCAGCCAAACCAATCTGCAAACCTGGACCGCGGATTTTGTCCAGATGCGCACGTTCCGCACGCTCACGCAACCGTTGGTCGCCACCGGCCACGTTTGGTTTGCGACGCCCAATCGCTTTCGCTGGGAGCTCGGCTCGCCGCCTCAGACCATCGCCCTGCGCCAGGCCGATGAGATGTTCGTCATCTATCCGTTGCTCAAGCGCGCGGAGCGTTATCCACTGACGGGTCACGAAAGCGGCCAGTGGCGCGATACGTTGTCGCTGCTGGAAGCCGGTTTCCCGCGCAGCCGCGCCGACCTGGACTCGCGCTTTCGCATCATGTCGCTCACAGAAACCAACGCTGCGTGGCAACTGGCGCTTCAGCCCATCAGCACGTTCGCCCGCCGCATGATGAGAGAAATCCGCGTGGGCCTCGCCACAAACGATTTCTCGCTGAAGAGCACCGAACTGGTCTTTACCGACGGCGCTCTGATGAGAAATGATTTCAGAAACGCCGTCGTGAACTCGCCGTTCGACAAAACGCTGTTCGACTGGAAGCCCGGACCGGACTTCAAAGTCACCAAACCGCTCGGGAGATGAATTCCGACGACGAGGCATTGCAAGTCGCGCTGAGTTCCCTCCCCCACGGTCCGGAATTTCGGTTCATAGACAAATTGCTGAGTCTGACACCTGGGAGGGAAGGCGTTGGCGAATACCGTGTGCGCGGCGACGAATCGTTTCTGCGCGGCCATTTTCCGGGCGACCCGCTGTTCCCCGGCGTGCTGCTCGTCGAGGCCGCCGCGCAACTTGCCGGCGTGGTGGCGCAAAGCGACCCGACAATTCCGCCAATGTCGGGTCTGAAACTCACGGCGCTCCGCACAGTGAAACTTCTCGGCACGGCGCGGCCGGGCGAAGCCGTGCGCCTTGAAGCGCGCGTCACGGGCCGGCTCGGGAATTTAGTTCAGGCTCAGGCGGAAGCCTCCACTTCGGGTGAAGTCGTGATGACGGCGGAACTGACTTTGAGCGGTAGCCGTTCCTCAACGCAAACCGGTTGAGTCGCGGGCGTTTTGGGCTGGCAAATCCAGAGAGAAAGGCGAAACTAACTCCAGTTGGTTCCCTGGGCATTGAAGGGCACGGCTCGCTCGCCGTGCCCCTCGTCTTTTCCCGCGCCTCCAGTGTGTCT
>CAZNOE010000180.1:0-9577 GCA_964574525.1 uncultured Bifidobacteriaceae bacterium | reverse complement strand
ATTCCCGGTCCGCTCCACAGCCGCCGCCGCAAGGAGTTTCTCTTGTCAACACCGCTCGCCATGAAAACTGAAAACTGCAACCGACCGGGCTTGCATGAATACCTCCTGGACATCGTTGAAAAGCTTCCGAGCGATTTCCAGCCGTACGGACGGCGAAAGCGGTATGGCGATGATTGTTCGTGTGGGTGCAAGCATTTCCTGCCTCTGTCTGGCAATCTTGGAATGGATTGGGGAGTGTGCGCGAATTCCAAAAGTCCGCGTTGCGGGTTGCTGACGTTCGAGCATCAGGGTTGTCGAGCGTTTGAAGCCGTCGAACGGTAGCGTTTAGCCGGAGATCATTGCCGCGCTCGAACAGAACTCGCTTGTCGAACTGGACCGGCAAACGGTGCGGGTCATCGCGTGATGCAACTAGGTATGGAGAGTCGAAACCAGCAGGAGACCGTGAGCGTGTTGTTAGCAGGATCAGCCGACAACGCGCCAGTGGGGTCACTGGCGGAAATGCTGGCATTGCCGGAAAAGGTTGCAGCAGGGGAAGCAGCGGGAAGAACGCAGAAAACAATGGCGAGCCAGCAGAACGCGAAAAAACAACAGCCGCTCGCCGGGAGCCTCGCCCCACCGACCTTCAAGAATCTGTGTCCATCCTCGTTCATCGGTGGTTAAAGCTTCGCGGCGGCCATTTGTTTCACGTTGTTGCAGCGGACGATGCGGTAGCCGGGAGCGATGCTGGATTCTGGATGCTCGATGCTGGATAGCTTGACCAACATCACTTCCGCCCGGAGCCCGTTCCGCTCCAACTTGAACGCGACGCAGTCTTCCAGCTTCACGCCGGCTTGCGTCGCCCATGCGGTGGCTTCCTGGGGAAACAATTCTTGCAGCGAGCCGAATTGGCCTTCACGTCGCAGCACTGCAAGTCCTTCCGGCGAGATTTCGTCCCGCAACGCTTTGGTCAAGAATTCCGTCTGCTCGGCGGGAGTGCGGCCAGCCACGGCAGCGGGAAGGACGACGGTTTGCAGCAGCGCATCCGCGTCGCCGGAGTTCAGCGCGGTGGCGAAGGTTTGGACGGCCCGGAAAGAATTGCGGCGGGGCGTATCACGCTGCCATTGAAACCACATCAGGCCAACCACAATTGCGAGCACGACTCCCAGACTGAGTAACCGGGTTTTCACAAGGCAGCCTTTTCCAAGCTGAGGCGAACTATGGCGACAACCTTGCTCCTGGCAAGAAGTTTGTTAGTGGTTCAGTTTGGTGGGGCGAGGCTACTGACGAGCCGGCTCGCGAGGACGCTCGCCCCACGCAAATAGCAAAATGTACCACTACGAAGTTTGTTTGCGTCGTTACTGAAATACAGCCACGGCCCCGGTGGGGATTTTTATTTCATTTGCAACTCGCCCCCCAGAACTAAACTCCTTTCAATGCATTGGCTGCAAACGCTGGACACCAGCCTCTTTCGCTTCATCAACGGCTCGTTGAGCAATCCGCTCTTCGACGCGGTGATGCCTTGGTTCAGCGGCAACCGGCTTTTCGCTCCGCTGCTGTTGCTGGCGGGGATTCTCTTCCTCTGGCGCGGACGCGCACGGGCGTTCATCTGCGTGCTGGCCATCGTGATCGTCGTGCCACTGGGCGACCATTTCATTATCAACACGATCAAGCATACCGTCGCTCGTGCGCGCCCATTCGACACGCTTTCTGACGTGCGGCGGCCAGGGACAAAGGTTGACGCCAGTCAGGCCAGACGTGATACGGACAGTTCGACCAAAAACACGATGATCCCCGTCGGCAAGCCCAATAGCATGCCCTCAGCACACGCGGCCAACTGGTTCGCGGCGACAATGGTGCTGTTTCTATACCATCGCCGCAGCCTGTTCGTGATGTTGCCCCTGGCGCTGCTCGTGTCGTTCTCTCGCATCTACAATGGCGTTCACTATCCGAGCGATGTGCTCGTAGGGGGAATTTTCGGCGCGGGTTACGCGGCGGCATTCGTGATCGCGGTTAACGCCGCGTGGCATTGGATTGGGAAAAAATGGTTTCCACTCTGGCTCGAAAAAATGCCTTTGCTTGTGTCTGCCCGACCGGCAATTCTTTCGACCCAATCCGCAATCGCAAATCCGCAATCTGAAATCGAACAGCATTGGCTGCGCGCCGGGTATGTCCTGATTGTTGTCCTCACGCTGGCCCGCTGGTTTTATGTCGCCAGCGGCACCATCGAGTTGAGCCAGGACGAAGCCTATCAATGGGTGTGGTCGAAGCATCTGGCGCTTTCCTACTACAGCAAGCCACCGTTGATCGCCTATACGCAGTTTCTCGGCACGTCATTGTGGGGTGACAATGCCTTCGGTGTGCGGTTTTTTTCGCCGCTGATTGGGGCGGCGTTGAGCTTCCTGCTGCTGCGCTTTTTCGCCCGCGAAGTCAGCGCGCGCGCGGGATTTTTCCTCGTCCTGATCATCACAGCGACGCCGTTGCTCGCCGTGGGCGCGACGTTGATGACGGTGGATCCGCTGTCGGTGTTGTTCTGGACAGCCGCCATGCTGGCTGGTTGGCGGGCGGTCCAGGAAGATTCCACGACCACGGACTGGCTGTGGGTGGGGCTGTGGATGGGGCTGGGTTTTCTCAGCAAATACACTGCGCTCTTTCAATGGCTCTGTTGGGCGGTGTTCTTCGCCCTCTGGCCGCCGGCGCGGCAACACTTGCGTCGCCCCGGACCTTACCTCGCGCTGGCAGTCAATCTCGTCTGCACGCTGCCCGTGATCGTTTGGAATTATCAGCATCACTGGATCACCGCGACACACGTGGCCGAGAGGGGCTTCGGCAATGCCTGGCATCCGACGGTCAGGTTCTTGATTGATTTCCTTGGCGCGGAATTCGGGCTGCTCAACCCGGTTTTCTTTACCGGTATCACTATCGCATTGGTGGCGATGTGGCGCCGGGACCGAAAGGACATCCGACTGGTTTATTTTTTCAGCATGGGCGCTCCAGTCTTTCTAGCCTACCTCGCCTTGACCGTTCATTCGCGGGTCCTGCCCAACTGGATCGCGCCCGCCATTCTTCCGATGCTGTGCGTGATGGTGATTTACTGGGACGCGCGGCTGCGCGAATGCGCGCGTTTCGTCAAGCCCTGCCTCACCGCCGGACTGGTCCTCGGTCTGTCGCTAGTAGCGCTGCTGCACAACACTAACCTCATCGAAAAAATCGCCGGACGGGCGTTGCCCCCCAAAACCGACCCGCTGAGGCGCGTCCGCGCCTACCGCGAGATGGCCAGCATCGTCGGCGAAGCCCGAACGAGTCTCCTCGCCGAAGGCAAGCCCGTTTTCATTATCGGCGATCATTACGGAATTACGAGCCTGCTCAATTTCTACATGCCGGAGGCCAGAGAGAGAACAAGAGACAGCCTGTTGGCTTACTGTCCGCCGTCGAAGAAACCACAAAACCAATACTATTTCTGGCCCGGTTACCAGAACCATCGGGGACACAGCGCGTTGTTCCTCCGGGAACCGATTGCGCCCAAGTTGGTTGGCGGCTGGTTTTTCAAATGGCGGGCGGGCGAAACAAATCTGTTGCAGGGGCAAGTCGAAAATGCGCCCGCCCCGGATTGGCTCCTGCAGCAGTTCGATTCGGTGACCAATCTGGGTTTGCGCGAGGTGCTTTATCGTGGCCGTGTCTTTCATACCATCCAAATGTTTGAGTGCCGCAACCTGCATTGAAGAAACAAAAGCTGAAAGCTGAAAGCAGAAAGCTGAAATCGGGAAATTCGCGCGTAGCGCCTTGCTCATTCCAGCTTTCCCAATTTCAGCTTTCTGCTTCTCCCCCGCCTTGCGAATTCGCCTTCCCGGCGAGCGACTATGACCTGCACGCCACGCTGACTTCCGGTCAGGTGTTCGCGTGGGAACATTCCGGCGAAAGCTGGATCGGAGTGGTGAGCGGACGCTGGGTGAAGTTGATCCCGCGGAGCGGGAGCGCGGTCATCACGGCTCAGACCGCCACACCGCAAACCGAATGGTCCTGGCTGACAGATTTCTTGCAGTGCGGCATCAACCTGGGCGAAGTCCTCGCCACGTTCCCAACGGACCCGGACATGCGCGCTGCAATTGACTCCTGCCGTGGCCTGCGTCTGTTACGCCAGGACCCGTGGGAATGTCTCGCCGCGTTCATTCTGTCCTCCACCAAACAGATCGTGCAAATCCGGCAAATCGTCGCTGCGCTCAACACGCGGTTCGGAACGCCTGTCACCGTTCCCGCGGGTGAACGGCCGGCTTTTGCTTTTCCATCCGCCCTGCGGCTGGCCGCGGCGACCGAAGCCGAACTGCGCGAGTGCAAGATGGGTTTCCGCGCGCCGTATTTGCTGGCGACCGCGCGCCAGATCGCGACCGGGGAATTCGACCTCGCGAGGCTGCGGCAAATGTCCGTCATCGATGCCCGGGCGGAACTTCTCAAGCTGCCGGGCGTCGGCGAGAAGATCGCCGACTGCGTTCTGCTGTTCGCCTATGGATTCCCGACTGCATTCCCGATTGATGTCTGGGTGGCGAAGGCGCTCAGAAAATATTATTTTCGCAGCCGGCGCGTGCGTCCGATTCGACTGCGCAACTACGTAACAAGGCGTTTTGGCCCGAACGCAGGTTATGCGCAGCAATATCTCTTTCACTATATCCGAACGAAGGATGTGAAAAAACTTTCGCCGTAAACCGCACGGATTGTACTGTCGGACATGCCTTCGACCATTGAGGTGCTCTTCACACCCGCCGAGTTTCGGGCGTTGCCCCAGCGCGATCTCGCGAACACTGTGTGCGTGGTGTTTGACGTGCTGCGGGCGACCAGCAGCATCGTTACGGCGTTGGCTAACGGCGCGGCAGCCTTTATTCCGGTGGAGGAAATTGCCGAAGCGCTCGCCGTGCGCCGCCAACGACCCGACGCCTTGCTCGCCGGCGAACGCGACGGCCTGCGGATCGGTGCGGCGCTGACGGGTGGAGTCGAGTTCGATCTTGGCAACTCGCCGCGCGAATTCACCCGCGAGAAAGTCGCCGGCAAGACGATCATCTCCACCACGACGAATGGGACGCGGGCGTTGCGCGCATGCGGCGCGGCGAAAAGCGTAATCGTGGGTTCATTGCTAAATCTGCAAGCCACCGCCAGTTTTGTGATGGAAAAGAAAGCAACTCACCTCTTGCTGGTCTGCGCCGGCACAGTCGAAAACGCAGCGCTGGAGGATACGCTCGCTGCGGGCGCGTTGTGCGATCTGCTCGTTTCGCGGTCGCCAGCGTTTGAACCCCTCGATTCCGCAGCCATCGCCCTGGGCGTCTATCGGCAGGCGGAAAGTAATCTGTCCGCAGCCTTTAACAGCGCGCAGAACGCGCGCCGACTGCTGGCGAATCCCGACTTGCGCGACGACGTAGATTTTTGCCTGCGCCGGGATTGTTTTCCGCTGACCCCGGTTCTGGGAATGGACGGAGTCGTGAGAAGGCCGGGGTGAAGCGGGCCGCCGTTGAGTCACAACCCGGCAGCGCGGGAAGACAAACGGAATCCGCGTGTCAATGGATAATCACGCCAAGGATTTTCTGGCGCGCGACCGGGCCATAGACGCGACTGTCGGCACTGTTGTTGCGATTGTCGCCCAACACGAAGAACTGGTCCTTACGGCACACGAATGATTGCTCGCGCACACTGGGGCCCGCGAAGGTCACCGTGCCGGGCGCAAGATAAGGCTCGTCTAACAGACGTCCGTTCACATAAATCCGCCCCGCCTTTAGTTGAATCGAATCCCCACCGCCGGCGACGATGCGCTTGACTGCATAGCTGTCATCCGCCGGGTCGCGTATGACCACTATGTCTGCCCGTTTTGGCTCACGCACGAGATAGACCCAGCGGTTCAACAGGTAGCGCCCGGTGTTTTCAAGCGTCGGGGCCATGCTGTTGCCCACCACCTGGACTGACTGCAAAACAAATCGGGTGACGAG
Source organism: uncultured Bifidobacteriaceae bacterium (assembly GCA_964574525.1). Lineage (GTDB taxonomy): Bacteria > Verrucomicrobiota > Verrucomicrobiia > Limisphaerales > JADLHS01 > WYBW01. Next base: position 3,632 of record CAZNOE010000180.1, on the reverse strand, counting down.
GGAATAACTGCCGTAAGCCAGCGCGCCGACCAGAGCACATTGCATCAGCAACTTGAACAATGACGAAGCGCGCACCGGAGTGCGCTCAAATCGCGGAGGTGACACCTCTATTGCCTCGACGGTTGGCATTTCTGGATTGGCCTGCCTTTCTACCTTCATGGTCTGAATCGCTGCCGCATTTCTTGTGTTAACTAATGGCGTTTCTTACGGATTTCAGCAACCCGGCTGAATACGTAACGCGGGACGTGAATAATACGGATGGCGCTTCACGCCAAGCCCAAAGTGCGATGGTATCGGCAGGCGATTCATTCTGCAGTGACCTTCGGAGGATTAAAACGAATCCAAAGCTGTCGTCGGCAAGTATTGGCTGAAATCCTGATCCGGAAGCCTGGCGCAGACCTGAACCAAAGCTGGCGTCCCCGCTCGCTTTCCGGTTCAATCTCCGGCGCGCAATAATGAACACCGCCCTCGAATCGCTCGGGCTTATCGCCGGCAACCGCGCGTTGCCACTGGAGTTTGCGCGGCAAGCCCGCGCGTCGGGCGTCCGGCAGCTCGTCGCGGTCGCGTTTGAGGGTGAAACGGATCCGGCCCTGGCTTCGCTGGTGGACGAAATTGTGTGGCTCAAGGTGGGCCAGCTTTCCAAGATGATCGGCGCCTTCACCCAGCGCGGCGTCAAACAATGCGTCATGGCGGGGCAGATCGCGCCGAGAAACCTTTACGACATTCGGCCCGACCTGCGCGCGATGGCAGTCTTGCTCCGCCTCAAACACAAGAACGCACAGACAATCTTCGGCGCGATTTCTGATGAGCTGAAAAAGGAAGGAGTCGAATTGGTGGATGCGACCCCGTGGCTTAAACCACTGATGCCCGGCGCGGGATTCCATCTCGGGCCGAAACTTTCTTCCGGGCAGCGCGCGGACACTGAATTTGGTTTCGGCGTTGCCAAAGAGATTTCACGCCTGGAAATCGGGCAGACCGTTGTCGTGAAAAATGGCACGGTGCTCGCCGTGGAAGGATTTGAAGGGACGGACAAATGTCTTGCGCGCGGCGGCGAATTGGCCGGCCAGGACGGCGGCGCGGTGGCCGTCAAAGTCACCCGGGCGAACCACGACATGCGCTTCGACATTCCGTGCCTCGGCCCGCAAACGCTCGAGACCTGCGCCGCCGCGCGCATCGCCGTGCTGGCGTTGGAAGCGGACAAGTCATTGCTCCTGGAACAAGAGACTTGCGCCGCGTTGGCCAAACGGCACAACATTACGCTCATGACGGTGGGTTGAAACGGATGATGACGTTCGAGTCCAACCCCGCAGAGTTTCGGACCAATCTCGTAAACGCCTGTCGCAATGCTCAAGTCTCACGAACTGCTTGGCTTCATGTCGCCGGCGCTGGCGAACGAAATAATTTCCTCCGCCTTTGAAACGGACAAACCCACCTACAAGGCCGCGATGGCCGCGGTGGCCGAAGCACGGCACGTGCGTCCCAAATATCTCGAACATCAGGCCCGCCCCCAGCGCCACGCCGCGATGCTCGCCACGCTAACCCGCCCCGCGCTCGACCTGGCGGCGGGCACGCTCATCCGCACCTGGTTGGTGAAGAAACAGAACGCGATGCTCGTGGATTTCCTCACTGCGCTCGGCATCGAGAACAAGGAGGGGGTCGTGGAAAATCTGCCGGAGGCGATGGATGATGCGAAGCTGAAAGCCGCCGTGGACGTGCTGCTGGCAAAGTATCCTCACGAACACATCGCTGTTTATTTGAACGCATTCAACGACATGAATGAAGCCAACTGGGCGAACCTCAAGACGATGCTCGAAGGCGACCGGCGCTTGCAACTTGGCGCGGCTTTGTAAACGGGCTTCGAATTTACGATATACGATTTACGATTTACGCGCCTTGCAACAGATCGAACACTCCACTTATGACTCGCGAACAAATGAAAAGCCGGACCAAAGCGTACGCCAACCGCGTCGTTCGCCTTTGCGCAGCGTTGCCCAACAATTGGATCGCCAGAACGCTCGGGGGCCAACTGTTGCGCAGCGGCACCTCTGTCGGCGCCAATTATCGCGCTGTCTGCCGCGCCAAATCGAATGCAGATTTCATTAACAAACTCCGCGTGGTAGAGGAGGAATGTGACGAATCGCTATTCTGGATGGAACTACTTGTGGACAACAACCTGGTTAAAGCGGCTCGTCTTCGAGAATTGATGAAGGAAGGGAACGAGATTCTTTCAATCATCGTCGCTTCTGCCAAAACCGCCCGGACCTCCGGAGGCGCGTAAATCGTATATCGTAAATCGTAAATCACATGGAAGCTGACATCGCACTCATTGGTCTGGCCGTCATGGGCCAGAATCTCATTCTGAATATGAACGACCACGGCTTCACCGTCGTGGCTTACAACCGCACTGTTTCCAAGGTGGACGATTTCCTCGCCAAGGAAGCCAAGGGCACGAAAGTGCTCGGCGCCCATTCGATCGAGGAAATGGTCGCCCTCCTCAAGAAGCCGCGCCGCGTGATGATGCTCGTCAAGGCCGGCAAGGCCGTGGACGAATTCATCGAGCAACTGCTCCCGCACCTCGAACCCGGCGACATCATTATTGACGGCGGGAACTCCCTCTTTGAAGACACGAATCGCCGTGTGAAATATGTCGAGAACAAGGGTCTGCTCTACATCGGCACGGGCGTGAGCGGCGGCGAGGAAGGCGCGCGTAACGGCCCAAGCATCATGCCGGGCGGTTCGCCTGCCGCGTGGCCGCACGTGAAGGACATTTTCCAAGGCGTCTCCGCGAAGGTTGAAGGGGGCACGCCCTGCTGCGATTGGGTCGGCGAAAACGGCGCGGGCCATTACGTGAAGATGGTCCACAACGGCATCGAATACGGCGACATGCAACTGACCTGCGAAGCCTACAACATCATGAAAAATGGCCTTGGCATGTCCGCGCAGGAAATGCATGACATTTTCGCGGAATGGAATCAAGGCGACCTCGACAGCTACCTTATTGAAATCACGCGCGACATTCTTGCTTTCAAAGACACTGATGGCTCGCCGCTCGTGGACAAAATCCTCGATACCGCCGGCCAGAAGGGCACGGGCAAGTGGACGGTCGTGAATTCGCAGGACCTGGGCATCCCGATCACACTGATCGCGGAAGCGGTTTATTCGCGTTGCGTGTCGGCGTTGAAAGACGAGAGAGTAAAGGCGGCGCGTAAACTAAAAGGCCCGCGCCCGGTTCTCAGCGTCGCCAAAAACGCGGAGAAGAAGAAGGCATTCATCGCTGATATCCGCGATGCCCTGTATGCCTCCAAGATCGTCAGCTACGCGCAGGGTTACATGTTGATGCGCGCAGCGGCGGCGGAATATAAATGGAATCTCAACTACGGCGGCATCGCGTTGATGTGGCGGGGCGGCTGCATCATCCGCTCGCGCTTCCTCGGCAAGATCAAGGAAGCCTACGACAACAATCCCAAGCTCACGAACCTGATGCTCGACGATTATTTCCGCGGTGAAATCAAGCGCTGTCAGAAGGGCTGGCGCAACGTGGTCGCCTCGTCTGCGAAGAAGGGCATCCCCGTTCCCGCGTTCAGCACTGCGCTGGCGTTTTACGATCAGTATCGTTCGGCGGTGTTGCCGGC
>CAZNOE010000179.1:0-9639 GCA_964574525.1 uncultured Bifidobacteriaceae bacterium | reverse complement strand
GTCCATGCCGTCGCGCTGCCAGCCTTCCATGATCTGAAGCAACGGTACGTAGGATTCAGTGATGGCCTCGAACAGCCACGCTTCTTCGAGAAACTTTTCGTGTTCGGGATGCCGCACAAAAGGCAGATGCGCGTGCAGGACGAGGGAGAAGTAACCTTTCATTGTCAGGAAATCAAAATGAAGCGGAGCGGCGTAGTTCGTCTCACGCGGGCGCGATTTGACGGCCAAAGAGCGCTTTCACGGAGGGACGGCAAAGCACGATAAAAGTAAAGATGCCCAACAGCGTGCCGAAAGGTATGGACAGACAGATGATCGCGCCCATCACGATGCAGAAGACATATCGCTTCCGTTGCGCGAGCGATCGCCCGGCGAAGACCAAAAGTAGACCGACCGACACTCCCAGCACGGTAGCCGCCGCACCGATGAGGGCGAAGATGACGCCCAGCACCGCCGGCGGAACGGCATCGTGGCTGTGCGCGGTGGCGGCGACACCTGTCATGATCAGTCCGATGAACACATACAAGAGGCCGAAGCAGGACATCAACGCCACGAAGCCGCCAAACACGTAATAGCAAATGGCGAGCAGCCGGAGATGTTCTTCATCCCGGTTGATGAGAACGGGTTCAGACATTTTCGACCGTGGGTGGTTTGAGCGCCGGATCTTGCGGGTGCGCGCCCACATCGCCGCGAAGTTCGGTCGTGCGCGAGAATTTCAACCCCGCGGCGCGCCCATCCGTTTCATCCGCCGAAACCGCCACCACCGGCAGATCGTAGCGTCCGTCCGGGAGCGCGAAGCGATAACTGAATGAACCATCGGGGCGCAGTTTGATTTTTCGTCCGCCAATGGTGACGGTCGCATCCCGCTCCGTGGATCCATAGATGATCAACTCCGCGTTTACATTGAACCAAAAACCTTTTCCGCGCGCAGGCTGGCCGCCGAACGGGCTGGAAACGCTCGACACCGCGCCCGCCGGCGACGTGGGCCGGCCAAACTGGGCCGCACCGAGCGAAGAAATCTCGCGCTCAAGCTGCCGGCGAATCAACTCGGTGATCTCCAGCGACCCAATCCACACGCGCCGCACTTGATCTATGTTGATGACTTGCGCCAGCGCGCGTTCTTGAGCCGGCGTCCATTCGGGATCCGCTCCGGCACGTCGAGCCGGAACTGGCAGTTCGGGATGGCCGCGCTGACGTAATTCTTCCAGGGCCTGAGCGAGCGGCACGTGTTCGCGCGCGGCTTGTCTGACGACGGCGACGAGTTGTTCGAACGGCACTTCCACCGGAATCGTGGCGAAGGCAATGGTGGTGTCAGGCGACATCGCGTCCGGCGGGGTCAGCGTGGCGCCGGACGTCGCGATGCTGTTCCATTTGCGACCCGACCGGTAGTAGCCGAGTTCGGCGACATATTTGGTTGCAGCACGCTCGACGTGCGCAAACCAATGGCGGGACTCGGGATGGACGTGAATTTCCGCAACGGCGGGGGCTGGGGCGGCGCCAATGAAAACGCGCAAGATCAAATGCCGGTCAGCCGACCGCGCGTTGTAGCGCGCCTGTTGTTCGCGCGTGAGGTCCCAATTCGCGTACAGCCAATGTGGGTCGCGGGCCGTAAGGAAGAGCCGTCCGGTGCCGTAAGCCACCGGGAGCTCCGCGTCTTCGATATCAAATTGTTGCGGAAGCGGAGTCGGGCCAAGCGCGAATTTTTCGCCCGGACCGCTCATCCCGACGCTTCGGGAGGGCGGGCGGTCGCCTTCGAGTAAAATGGCAGGGATTTCCACGGCGGCTTTGCGTGACCCGGCGATCCGTTTGGTGATCTTGCGCTTGACCGCCGTGCGTTTGGGTTTCGCGGCAGGCGCGCTGCGGGCGGCGCTGCGGCGGGTTTGGGCCGGTGCCGCTTCGGGCGTCGCTGGTGGCCGCGCGGAGATCGGGGGTTTGGTGGTTTTGTTCTTTGTAGAGGATTTCGTTTTCATAACAGCCAACGCGCGTGCCGTTTTGGGTTTTGCCATGTTCGCGGAAACAAAATTAAGGCCGGGGACTCAGTGGTGCAACGGGAATCTACCCGACAACGTTCGGGTCAAATAGGCGGGTACGGCGTTGGTCAGGTAGTTGCAAAGACAGCTTGCCAACGTACTTTGGGCGGTGATAATTGAACTCGACAGGCCTACCATGAGCCAGCCACAAACCAACAGTGCCGACCCAGGCGACGAAACCAAGCCGCTAGTGTTTGCGGTTGATGACGAGCCGATGCTGCTCGAGCTGGTCGCCATGGTGCTTGAGCCGATCGGTTGCCGCGTGCGGACTTTTCGCGACCCGGGCACGGCACTGCGCGCCTTCGCCCTCAGCAACCCGCGGCCGTCACTGATCGTTACCGATTTCGCGATGCACTCGATGAACGGCATGGACCTCATCAGGGAATGCCGCCGGTTGAACCCGGAGCAAAAAATCATTCTCGTCAGCGGCACGGTGGACGAAACCATTTACCGGGATTCGCCGGTCAAACCAGACTGCTTCCTCGCCAAGCCCTATCCGGCCAAGCAGCTGGCCGAATTGGTCAAGTCGCTCCTCGCCAAATGATCCCGACGAGTCGGGACGGCGAAGTCCGGATTCCGAACGGCGGAAAGTCCTGGTTTTGTTGTCAGAGTCGTCAGGCCTGAATTTACTGGCTGGCACTTGCCCCGTGTAATAGGACGCTTAAAGTGTGTGCTGAAACCCGAATTTGTTATTCCACGGGGAGAGCATTGGTGTAAGAAAAACTGACTATGAAAAAGCTTCTGATTCGGATTCTAATTGCCCTGGTAGTCGTCGTTGTGATCGTGGTCGTTGCCATAGGATTGTTCCTCGATGGCGCGATCAAGAAAGGCGTGGAGCGGATCGGCCCGCAAGTCACCAAAGTGGACGTCAAGCTGGATGGCGTGAGCCTGTCGCTGCTTTCCGGCTCAGGCAAGATCAAGGGTCTGGTCCTGGGCAATCCGCAAGGATATCAAACGCCCCACGCCATGAGCGTAGGCAGCACCAGCGTGTCGGTGAGTCCCGGGTCGTTGCTCTCGGACAAGATCGTGGTGCGCTCGATTCGCGTCGAAGCCCCGGAAATCACCTTCGAGGGTTCCCTGGCCGGAAACAATCTGACCAAAATCCTCGACAACGTGAACGGGACCGCCGCCAGTCCCGAAGCATCGGGAGACAAGAGCGCGCCGCAGGAAGATAAAAAGAAGGCCGCGAAGAAAATGCAAGTGGACGATTTTCTCATGACCGGCGCGAAACTCAACGTGAGCATGGTGGGCATGGGTGGCAAATCTGTGCCGGTCGTACTGCCGGACATCCACTTCACCGACCTGGGCAAGGGTACGGACGGCATTACGGCGGCGGAACTGACGCAGCGTGTATTGCAAGAAGTAGTCGCCCTCGCAACCAAAGCCGTTGCGGGTTACGCGACGGAAATCGGCAAGGGCGCGACCGACCTGACCAAGGAAGCCGGCAAGAATGCCACCGAAAGCGTCGGCAAGGCGACCAAGGGCGTCACCGATCTTTTCAAGAAAAAGAAGGAGTAGGGCACGCCGCTTCGCGTCAATCGGACTGTTGCGCCCGTGGTCGCACTTCTCTCTGAGACGGCACGGTCCGGTTTATGCCTGGGTTTTCCCGACGGGAAGCTCCGATGCTCCGATCTCAATCATTGGGGAACGTGAAAACTGAGACATGCCGGAAAACAGGCTGGCTCTTTCGTTTGGTAAAATTGCCTTCATTTCAAATCAGGGGACTACCCACCGAAGCGCTGGTGGGGCGAGGCCTGCTGGCGGTGGCGTGTTTGTATCTGCTGCTGATGATTCCCGAAGGCACGCCGCCCACGCCCAAAGGCGCGGGCAAGCCATCCTTCGCCTGGCAGCGCGATGCGTTCTGGGCTTCGTTGGAGAACGAATTTCAACAAGCACGTGGGAAAGATCCGGCGTTGCTGATCGCCGACTTTCATCAAACGCTGGCCAGGAACTGGCAATTTCTTTCGACTTTGCCCACGACCAACCTCCCGCCGTCTGCGCCCCTGTTCGATCAATTGGAGACAAACTTCTTCCTCCTAGCGCCCAAAGCCGCCGCCTGTGGTCCGCGCATCCCATTGGGCGTTTTTTTTCAGACCTACGCGGAACTGCGGCGACAGGTCAAACGGCAGTCCGAGCACTGGCCGATGGATTCGCAGGAAACGCGCGAGCGCCTTTACCGGTCGCTCTACGGCGCACGCGCGGCGCTCGAAGAGGCGTTGCTCCAGATGCCGCCGGACCGGTTTCCGGCCATGGTCCAGGGTGACGACGAACCTTCCGCCGCGCCGTCCGCCACCGTGCGTGATGTGGCGATTCACAGCGGGGACATTCTCGTTTCGCGCGGTGGCGCGGCGACGTCGGCGCTGATCGCACGCGGCAACGATTTTCCCGGCAACTTTTCGCATGTCGCGCTCGTGCACGTGGACGAAGCGACGAAACAGGTTTCCGTCATCGAATCACACATTGAGAGCGGCGTCGGCGTCAGTCCCATTGAGAAGTATCTCGCCGACACGAAGCTGCGCATCATGGTGTTGCGATTGCGCGCCGATCTGCCGCAACTTGCCGCCGACCCGCTGCTCTCGCACAAGGCCGCGTCGCTCGCGGTGAGCAACGCGCTCGCACGCCACATCCCATATGACTTCACAATGGATTACCGCGACGCCTCGAAACTTTTTTGTTCCGAAGTTGCAGCAGCGGCTTACCAGCCGTTTGGCGTAACGTTGTGGATGGGAATCTCGCACCTCTCGTCACCCGGCGTGACTTCGTGGCTGGCTGCGCTGGGCGCGCGGCATTTTGAGACGCAGGAGCCGTCCGACCTCGAATACGATCCGCAACTGCGCGTCGTGGCCGAGTGGCGCGACCCCGGGACGCTTTTCAAAGACCACGCGGACAACGCAGTGATTGACGTGATGCTCGAAGCGGCTGAACGCGGCGAAAAACTCGGCTACAATCCCTGGCGGCTCCCGGCCGTGCGATTGGCAAAAGCATACAGCGTCGTTTTGAATTGGTTTGGCAAGATCGGCCCGGTCCCCGAAGGCATGAGCGCCGCCGCCGCCTTGCGCGTGCAGCGATTGAAAACCGCCCACGCCGCACTCAAAGCCCGGCTGCTCGAAAAGGCGGAGAAATTCAGGGCCGAACGCGGCTATGCGCCGCCGTATTGGGAACTGTTGCGGCTGGCCCGGGAAGTGCGAAAAGAACAATCCTCTCCCGCCCAAACTCGCTGATCGCGTGTGTTGTTCCTCCGATGCAGGATGCGCACGGGTGTCGGGGCCATCGTGGTTTCAGTCATGAATTCAGGGGCGACGGCGGCGGTTCGTTGATGATGGCCCAGAAGAAACCGATTTGGCGAATGGACTCGATGAACTTTTGAAAGTCCACCGGCTTGACAACGAAGGCATTGACTCCCAATTCGTAGCTGCGCACCAAATCCTGTTCCACGCGCGAGGAAGTGACCATGACAACCGGCACTTGTTTGAGGACGGGGTCAATCTTCATTCGCTGCAAGACTTCCAAGCCATCCACTTTGGGCATGTTCAGGTCCAGGAGCACCACCGCGGGAAGGCCACTGGCGCGGCCACTGTATTTGCCCCGCTGATAAAGGTAATCCAATGCTTCCGCGCCATCGCGAACAACGACCACTTCGTTGGCGAGATTGTATTCTTCGAGCGCGGCCAGTGTCAGTTCAACGTCTCGCTCGTTGTCCTCAACCAGCAGAATTCTTTTCAGCGCGGCCATGTTGGTTCTTTCGTTTTTTTTCTGGGAACCGAGGTGGAGTATTGCGAAACACGTCGCTGCCGTCAATCGCCCTTCTCCCCGCATGCTGCATGTGCGTGAAGGCGAGGTCGGGCGGATAGAAGGAACTCCAGGACCAGGCATGTGCGCTGCCGTGGGTCGGGACACAAGTGTCTGGACTCTGGACAAGCGGATGCGTGGCATGCGCCGAGGCGTGCTGGCCAGGTTGAGGGAAGACTTGGGCTTGAAGTTGGCATCAGGAAAGCTCAGATTGCGGACAAGCAAATGAAAACATCTCGCGAACCAGTACGCTTACGTTCCCTCGGGGAGGAATTGGCGGGTGTGTTGTTTCTATCGGAAGCGGAACATCCGGCCCCGGTCATGATCATTTGCCACGGCGCGGGTGAGTTCAAAGAAAACTATTTCGAGCTTTGCGAACTGCTGGCGGCGCGCGGCGTCGCCACGCTGGCGATTGACATGCACGGCCATGGCGCCAGCGCCGGCGAACGTTTCCACGTCAACATGCGCGAGTGGGTCTCGGACGTGCGGGCGGCGATTGATTTTCTAGTGGCGCATCCCCGGGTTGACGGCGGCAGGATTGGCGCGTTCGGATTGTCCTCCGGCGGCACGGCCATCCTGGAAGCGGCGATTGATGAGCCGCGCTTGAAGGCTTTGGTGGCGTTGGACGCCACCGTGCGGGATTCGCTGCCGTGGTCGTCATCGTTTCCGCTGAAAATACTGGTCACCCTCGGCAAGATCAAAAAGTGGTTTACCAAGCGTGATCTGCGCGTACCGTTGGCGAAAATGTCCGGCGGGATGCACATGGCGTCGGATCCGGAAGTCGAGCGCAAACTCCACGCCGATCCGCGCCTGCAGGAAGCGTTCATGTCGTTTCCGTTCCCGGGCGGGGCGGAGGCATTTTTCGTGGACACGCTCAAGCGGGTGTCGCGTATTTCCGCGCCGACGATGGTACTTTGGGGCGCGGAGGACAAGGTGGACCCGCCGGAAACTGCCCGGTTGCTCTACGAAGCGCTCGCCTGCCAGAAACAGTTGCACATCATTGCCGGCAATGGCCACGTGGGCCACATGGACCGCAACAAAGACAAAGTCTTTGCCTTGACTGCGGACTGGGCCTTAAGAACGCTGCTGTAAGAGTGTCAGGTGCGAAGGCTCAGGGTATCAGGTCCTGACGCCTGGCACTTGACACCTGGCACTGCATCATGGCGTTCAAAATCATCGAGTCCGCCGCCGCGCAAGCCCTCGGCCAAAAAGAGAAATGGCTTTTGCTCTCACCCTTTCTCCGCAAACACGGACGGGAAGCGCTCTCCTACGCGACGTTGCAGGCAGGGATGGAATATTTCATTGATGACTGCGGCTACATCGCCTACACGACCGTGCGGCATCCGGTCTTTGCGCGCCGGCCAAAGCGCATAGCCTTTTCCGACCCAGTCTGCGCGCCGGAGGACTACGAGCGGATCATCCGCAATTTTTTCTCGGTAAATCCGCGCGCCGTGTTCGGATGCATCTCCGAGCCGTGCGCGGAGGTGCTGCGCAGACTGGGATTCAAGGTCAACTGCCTGGGTTACGAAGTGGAACTGCCCATCCAGACCTACAACACCAAGGGCAACTGGAAGGAACTCGACCTCATCAAGCGCGCCCGCAACGAGGCGAAACGCGAAGGCATCGTCATCCGCGAGGAGAATATTGAAAACGTCAATCGCGAGCAGTTGAACGTGGTTTCCGCGCGCTGGATCGGCACGAAAAAAGTCAATGATCGCGAAATCTGGATTTATGCGCGGCGTCCGGTGTTCGAGCACGAGAACGACGTCCGGAAATTTGTCGCCTACGATCGCGAGGGTCGCGTGGCGGGGTTCGCGTTTTACGATCCGATCTACCGCGACGGCCAGGTGATCGGATACTCGGCCAACATCCTGCGGTCGGATGAGCAGCGGTTTGGCCGGCTGCCCACGGCGATGCACATGGAGGCGATGGAAAAATTCAAGCCCGACGGCCAGGAGGTGCTCAATCTGAACCTCTCGCCTTTCGTGAAACTGGAAGGTGGAAAATTCAACGATGACCTGGGCTGCAAACTTTTCTTCAAACTCACCGCCCGGTTTGGGAATGAGATTTACAACTTCCAGGGGCTGGCTTTTCACAAGTCAAAATATCGCGGCACCGAAAAATCCCTCTACTTCGCGTCGAACAGTTTCTGGCCGGCGAACGACGTCTATCTGGCGTTCCTGTCCGCCGACATCGCGCGGAGCTATTTTTCCACGGTTGGACAGTTGCTTCGGGGAATGGTAACTGCTAAAAAGAAAGCCAAAGCCGGTTCTCAGGGTCGGTGAAGGCCGGTAAGTCGGTGAACATGTCGGGCGGCCCGCACCGGCGCTCTTCGTAGTGACGTACACAAAATGCGCAAACTATGAAACAAAACCATACTCGCAAAATCGGAGCGGTGATCGGGCTGGTCGCGTTGTTAGTCCACGGACTGAGCGTCCGTGCAGCAGAAGAAGAAGCGGCGGCGCCGAAATCAGGCTTCATGAAATTCATGGAGCAGGATTACCTGTTCGGCGATTGGGGGGGGCTGCGCACCAAGCTCAAGGAGAAGGGCGTGGATTTCGAGTTCGTCTATTTCGGGGCCGTGCCCTCCAACGTGGGCGGCGGCCTCAAGGAAGGGTCCGTTTACCAGGGCGGGCTGTTGATGTTGCTCGATCTCTATTCGGACAAGCTCGCCGGCTATGAGGGCGGACAGTTTCATGTCGGCGGCCTCTCCATTCACAACGGGCGGGAGTTCTCCAAGAATTTCATCGGCGATCTCAACAAGGTGAGCCTGCTGGATTTCCCGGACAACTTGAATCTTTGGGAACTCTGGTATGAACAAAAATTCCTCGACAACAAAGTTGCCATCAAGTTCGGGCAGCTGGCGATTGATCGCGATTTCGTTGTGCCGGAATACTACAACTCGCTGGCGGGGATCACCTTCCTCAACCAGACGTTCTTCTATCCCACGATGGCCTTCAATGTGTATGACCAGCCATTCTTCCCCGTCGGCGATCACGCGCTCGCCTCCACTCCGTACGGCACGCCGGGCGTGCGCCTGCGCGTTGATCCTTGCGAGTACGCCTATTTTCAAGTGGGCGCGTATGACGGCAACCCCGACCGCACACGCGGCGGCGTCCGCGTCAAACTCAGCAACGAGGAAGGCGCGCTGATCTATGGCGAACTCACGCTGAAGATCAACCAGAGCAAGGAAGCCAAAGGACCGCCGGGCAACCTTAAATTCGGCGGTTACTATCACACTGATGATTTTGTGGATTCGTATGAAGGCGGACTGGCGGCGGCCGACACGCTCAGTGGCGGCGCGTTCAGCACTCCTCCGCCCTTTGGCTTTGGCCTGATCACCGCGCCGGCCCGTTTCCACGAAGGAAACTACGGCATCTACCTTCTGGCTGACCAGACATTGTGGCGTGAAATCGGCAAAGACGATCCGACGCGACAAGGGCTGGTCGGGTTTTTCCGTGCCGCCTACGCGCCGCCGGACCGCAACCTCGCCTGGCTGGGCGTGGACGGCGGACTGGTTTACAAAGGACTGATTCCCGGACGTGACTGGGATACACTCGCTCTCGGGGCTTCATATCTGGAGATCAGCGATGATATCCGGCAGGCGCAGCGAGCCATCAACGCCACGACGGTCGGCGCCCTTGGGCCTGGGTCCGAGCCTTTCACGAAGATCGCCGACTGCGAAGCCGTGATCGAGCTCAGCTACAAGGCGCAGATCACCGCCTGGTGGACGTTGCAACCGAGCATTCAGCGCGTGTTTCATCCCGGGGGCCGGGTTCAGGCCAACATTCCGGATGCTTGGGCAGTCATCATCCAGACGACG
>CAZNOE010000178.1:5992-9738 GCA_964574525.1 uncultured Bifidobacteriaceae bacterium | reverse complement strand
ATGAGCGCGAACCAGGGCGCGAACGCCATTGTCATCACCGACACGAAGGCCAACATTCGCCGCATGGTGCAACTGGTGAAAGCGCTCGACACCGCCAGCGTAAGTGCCTCAGGCGTCGAAGTGTTTCCTTTGACTTACGCGGACGCCACGGCGCTGGCGCAGGTCGTGACGCAATTGTATCAACCGAATTCGAGCAGCAGTCGCGGTGGCGACCGTTTCGGTGGCATCTTTCCTGGCGGGTTCCCGGGCGGTGGTGGTGATCGAGGCTCACGTGATGGGGGTTCGAGCGGCAGCGCGCAGGCTGGCCGCGTGGCCGCCGCCAAAGTCACAGCAGTGGCCGATGACCGAAGCAATTCGCTCATCGTGAGCGCGTCCGAAGCGCAGATGAAAGACATCAGGGATTTGGTGAGAAGCATGGACGTGCTCGTGGACGACGTGAGCGTGCTTCGCGTGTTCCGGTTGCGTAATGCGGACCCGCAGGAGACGGCGGACCAGTTGGCGAGCTTGTTCCCCGACCCGACCACGCAACAGAATTCCGGCCGCTCCGGATTTCCCGGCTTCTTTGGCGGCTTCGACCGCGATCGCAACCGGGGCAGCAGCAGTTCCACCGCCCAGAACTCGCGCAACGTCAAGCAATCCCGGGTGGCCGCTGTTCCCGATCCGCGAACCAGCTCCGTGATTGTGAGTGCGTCGCGCGACTTGATGGACGAGATCGCCGGCATCATCGAAGAACTCGATTCGGATCCGGCCAAGAAGAAAAAGGTCTTCGTGATCAAGGTTGAGAACCGCGATCCGAAGGAAGTCGTCGAGGATTTGCAAAGCGTGATCTCCGCGGACACCAGCGGCAATGTCAACTCGACCCGCTCGTCCGCGAATCAATCGGGCAGCCAGTTGAACACGCGGCAGCAGAACAATCTCCAGAATCAAGGCAATAACAACAACAACGGGTTCAACATTGGCGGCAGCGGCACGGGCGGCAGCTCGCGGACCGGCCGTTGATCGGGCGCGCAAAAAAGATTCACTACACGAAAAGGGAATTGAAATGAAACAAATGATACGCAACTGGGCGCTCCTGTTCGCGGGCTGTGTCCTCGCGGCCACCGCGCTTCACGCGCAGCCGGGGCAGGGCGGGTTCGGCGGCTTTGGTGGCCCGGGTGGCAACACCACTCAGCAGCGCTCGACTTCTTCGCGCAACACCAGTTATCCCAGCAGCACCGACATTGGCCAGGCGCGTATCACTTACGACGCGGAAACGCGCAGTGTCATCGTGGTGGCGGACGAAGAAACCGCCGCGCACATCAAGGAAGTCGTCGGCCAGTTGGACCGGCCAGCGCCACAGGTGTTGATCAAGTGTGTTTTCATGGAGGCCACTTACTCGAAAGGCACGGACATCGGGGTTCAAGGCACCTACAAGCACACCATCTCCTCCGGGACTCTTACCAGCGGATCGGCTACCACCGCGTTCGCTCAAGCCGCGACCGGCGGATTTTATACCTTGCTGGGTGATGACCTTAAGATCACGCTCGCCGCGCTCGCCGAGGCGGGCAAGACGGAGATTCTCTCACGCCCGTCCATCCTCGCGCGCAACAACCAGCAGGCCACCATCACCATTGGCCAGCAGGTGCCGCTGATCTCGGGCGTGACCTACGACACCTTCGGCAACCAGCGCAACGCGATTACTTACCAGAACGTTGGCATCATCCTCCAAGTCACCCCGTTCATCACCTCGGACAGCATGGTGGAAATGATCGTTGCGCCGCAAATCTCCTCCGTTTCCGATTCAACCGTCAACTTCGCTACCGGCAACGGCACCAATAGCGGCAACGGCTCCTCCGCGCCGATCATCAATATCCGGTCCGCGGACACGGTGGTAGTCGTGCCCGATGGACAGACCGTCGTCATCGGTGGCCTGATGCAGAACCAGAAGGTCAAAACGGAAGAAAAAGTGCCTATCCTCGGCGACATCCCGCTGCTGGGCCTGCTCTTCAAGCACAAAAAGACGGATAATGAGAAGAGAGAGCTGCTCATTTTCATGACGCCGCACATCCTCAGGGACCCGCGTGAGCTTGCCGCCATGACCACTTCGGAAAGAGCCGGTGGCCAGATCGCTCCGAAAGCCTTCACCGAGGAGGAACTCAACCGCTTTCTTGAGCAAACTCCGCCGCCAAGGGACAAGTATTTGCCGGTGCCCGGGCCCAGCAAGTGAACGGGCGCAGTCGAAAGCGTCGAATCGAAAAGCATGAACGTGAGGCGATGCAGCGTTAAAACGTTAAAAGCGTTAAAGCGTGAAGCACCATGCATTGTTCCACGTTTTAACGTCTTAACGTTTCAACGTTTCAACACATCGCACCCATGAACCTGCGCGGACGATGGGTTTACGTCTTGTTGCTGGCGGT
Source organism: uncultured Bifidobacteriaceae bacterium (assembly GCA_964574525.1). Classification (GTDB taxonomy): domain Bacteria; phylum Verrucomicrobiota; class Verrucomicrobiia; order Limisphaerales; family JADLHS01; genus WYBW01. The sequence continues at coordinate 7,342 of CAZNOE010000178.1, read as the reverse complement.
GTGGGCCGTCATCATCTCCTGGCAGGGAGCGGAGCACCTGCGCGTGCGGGAGTCCGCGCGGGCCGCGCTGCTCAACCGCGCGAAGGACATTTCCAACACTCTCGGCGTCGTGCTCCGTTCGCAACGGCATTTCGGCGTCATTTCCAAAGAGCGACTGGAATCCGCGCTGGCTGATCTTGTCAAGCCGGGGGAGCTTAACGGTGTAGCCATGTTGAACGCTCAGGGTGATGTGGTCGCATCGGCGGGGTCACCCGCTGAATTTCTGCCCAAGCCCGAATTGCGCACCACGGAGTTCTGGGGACAGGATACCATGACCGTGATGAACCTGGTGGACCTGGGCACGAACTTGACGCAAGAGCCGACGAGCACTAATCCCCCAATCGTTCTCTCGTTGCAGGGATTCGGGCGCGGGTCGGACACGAACCGTCCGCCGCCGCCGCCTCCGGAATTCGACCGTGAGCCGGACGGAGACGGTGGACCGCCGGCGGAACCGCGCATGAGTTCTCCGAACCGCTCTGGACGTCGCGGCGAAGGCGGCGGCCGCCCGCGATTTGGTCGCCCGCCGTGGATGAGCGAAGAGGATTACCGGACCATGATTGAGAAGCAGGGCGTGCACAGCTTCGTGATCGTGATGTCCACCCAGAACATGCGCGCGACGTGCCGGCAGGATTTGTGGTTGCGCTCGATCATCGCCTTGCTTGCCACGGTATCGGTCGTGGGCTCGGTGCTGGCTTTGAGCAATCTCGCCAGAAGCTCCGAGCTGGAAGTCCGCCTCGTCCGCGCCAGCCAGCTCAATTTGCATCTCAAGGAAATGAACCTCGCTGCCGCCGGTCTCGCGCACGAAACACGCAACCCGCTCAATATCGTCCGCGGACTCGCCCAGATGATCTCAAAGCGCGACGACGTCTCGCCAGAAATCCGCAACAAATCAGTCCAGATCGTGGAGGAGAGTGACCGCGTGACCGCGCAGTTGAATGAGTTCATCAACTATTCGCGCCCCCGCGAAGTGCGCCGCACCGCCGTCGCACTAGGGGCGGTCGTGGGCGAAGTCGTCCGCGCCTTGAGTGGCGACATCGAGGAGAAAAAAATCCGGCTCGACAGCGCGAGCACCCAGCTTGTGGTCGAGGCAGACGAACAGATGCTCCGGCAGGCTTTGTTCAATCTGCTGCTCAACGCCACGCAAGCTGTCCCGGCGGGCGGAGAAATTCAGGTCGCTGCCGCGCGCAACGGCTCGGAAGCCACGCTCGAAGTGCGCGACGACGGCCCGGGCGTTCCCGCCGGGCGCCGCGCCGAAATCTTCAAGCCTTACTTCACGACGAACGAAAAAGGGACGGGCCTGGGTCTGGCCGT
>CAZNOE010000178.1:0-5892 GCA_964574525.1 uncultured Bifidobacteriaceae bacterium | reverse complement strand
GTCAAATCCTGATTGTTCGGCGAGGAATCATTGTGCGGAATGTACTGCGCCCCGCCGGGAAGGCCCTTGTTTGTCCGTGGGTCTCTCCACTTGCGAGATTCGACATGGGTGTCCGCAAAGGACAACACGCCCATTCCTCGATGAAACGTGGACGGGTAATGAATGAAGACATCCGAAGTCATGTTCACTCCGAAACCGGGTGTGCAGATGCTGGCCGGGTTGACATCAATGAGCACAAAACGATTCGCCGGCGAATCCGCGGTCAACTCCGCGGTCTTGAGGTAAACTTTATAGGCGGAGTTCAAGCTCAGAGGGGTTTGCACGGTTATGGCGGGGGTTCCCAAATAACAGTTCATGGCATAGCTGCGAAGTTCATACACTTTTGTCCCATTCACCGGCCAGAGAGAACGATCAGCCGGACATTTGTAAACCTCCACAGTTCTGAGGTAGGGGGCGAAGAGCGCATAGTTGGCCCCGACCAGATATTGCACATTCAACAAAGTCTGCGCATCCCCGTGGTTGCCTCCGTAGATCCAGAGAGGCTGGGTCAATCCCACGGCCTGGCCGCCGTTGAGAACCAGCCGCTCGCGGTTGTCGCCGGAATACATGGCCCAGGTCAGAACCATTTGTTTCTGATTGTTCACACATTGGATGCGGCGGGCCGTGTCTTTCGCCTTCGCGAGCGCGGGCAGGAGCAACGCGGCGAGAATGGCGATGATCGCAATGACAACCAGAAGTTCGATGAGGGTGAATGCCGGCCCGGCGCCGGGTCTCTTAATCTCTTCAAGGCTGTTCCCTGAAGCTCGTCGGTGAAGCCCGCTCATAGCCGGAGTTCATACCAGCACTGCGGCCAGACTGCAAGAAGGTTCCGGATGATGCAGAAACTTGAAGCCCGCAGCCTGAAACTGTTACAATCGCCGGCGTGCCAACCGAAGCCCGCAAGAATGATTCAAAAGCGCCACGCGTCCTGATCGTGGACGACGACCCCGGCCAGCGCAGCCTGCTCGATTCCTTTTTGCGAAGCCAGGGCTTCGACACCGTGGTGGCCACCTCCGGTGAACGCGCTTTGGAAATCCTGCGAACGGAGAAATTCGCCATGATGATCTCGGACGTGCGTATGCCGGGCATGTCGGGGTTGGAAACGCTGCGGCGCGCGCGCGAGGAGCATGTCGCGCTGCCCGTGCTGCTCGTGACGGCGTACACGGACATCCGCGAAGCCGTCGGCGCGATGCGCGATGGCGCGGTGAATTATCTGGGAAAGCCAATTGACCTCGACGAGTTGCTGGCAAACGTCCGGCAAGCCACCGGCATGGCCAAGTCCGCGCCGATGAAGTTCAGCGCCGACAAGCAACTGCCGCCGCACGTCGTCGCGCGGAGCCCGCTCACGCTGGCCGTGTTTCGCGATGCGTCGCTGATTGCGGCGTCCGAAAGCCGCGTGTTGATCACCGGCGAAAGCGGCGTGGGCAAGGAAGTGCTGGTGGATGTAATCCATGCGTGGAGCACTCGTTCTTCCGGTCCACTGGTCAAGGTGAATTGCGCCGCCATTCCGGAAACCCTGCTGGAGAGCGAACTGTTCGGCCACGAGAAAGGGGCGTTCACCGGCGCGGTGGCGCAGCGGATCGGCCGCTTCGAGCAGGCGAACGACGGCACAATTTTCCTGGATGAAATCGCCGACATGTCCACACCGCTCCAGGCCAAGCTGCTCCGCGTCACGCAAAACGGCTGCTTCAATCGCGTCGGCTCGAATACAGAATTGCAAACCAACGCCCGCATCCTCGCCGCCACCAACAGCAATCTTGAAGAGAAGGTCAAGGCGGGCCGTTTTCGCGAGGACCTGTTCTATCGGCTGAACGTTGTGGAACTCAACCTTCCGCCGCTCCGCGAACGCCGGGAAGACATCCTGCCGCTGGCGGGCCTTTTCATCGCGGAATTTACGCGCGGCAAGGCGCGTTTCTCATCGTCGGTGGCGGAGTGCCTGGAGCGATATCCCTGGCCCGGCAACGTGCGCGAACTGCGCAATGCGATGGAGCGGGCCGCGCTGCTCTCGCGCAGCGAACTCATTTTGCCCGAACACCTCCCCGCCCGCGTGCGCGGCGGGGCCGATCTGCCCGCCAGCGCGGAATCATCCGACCCCCAACGCCTGGGCGAAATCGAACGGCAGGCCATCTTTCAGACGCTGCGCAAACACAATTTCAATCGCACGGAAACCGCGAAAGCCCTCGGCATCAGCCGCCGGGCACTGATCTATAAACTGCAACACTTCCGGGAACAGGGATACGAAGTGGATCCCGTTTAGCGTGGTGTCACAGAATGGCATTTCCAATCCGTGCGCTCAAACGGACCCCTCACCCGTCCTTCGGGCACCCTCTCCCCATCGGATGGGGAGAGGGACGGGGTGAGGGGCGCGTCGGTTCCTCGTGAGCCGCATTTTTGTAAAGACCGTTTACCCTACACTAGCGTTTGATGCCGTAGCGTTTCTCAAACGCCGGGTCCGCCACCGGTGCCGGGGTCGGCGCGGCCGGATTGGCGATTGGGCTGGCCGGAGTGGCCAGACTTGTCGTCGCCTGGAAGACGCCTGCAACCACGCTCTGCTCAGCGTCCGGAAGCGCGATGAAAACTTTCCCGGAAATCTCGCCATTATTGATCTGACCCAGTTCCAACTTCATCGCATAGCCGGCAGAGAAAGTTTTCAGCATCGGCGCGAATTTCGGATTGGTCTTCCATCGTTTGGCCACCTGCGGCACGCCCGCGCCTTTCATGTCCTTGGACACAGTCCACACGTGGCCGGTGAGCGACTCGCCCGCTTTCGGATGCAGATACACCAGGATTTCGCGATCAGGCGAAATGGCCGGTCCCTGCCGCAAGCTCAACACGTGCGCGTTGCCAACGATGCCCAAGCCCGCGGTTTCAACGACGAAGTTTGTGCCGGAGATTTTTCCGTTGGCGCGGCCTTCGGGGATTTTTGCCGTGGCGATGTCCAGCGTCCAGACGGCGGGAATGACGGGCAATTCCTTTCCTGCCGGTTTGGCGGGATCGCCGCCGACATCCGCGGCAGTGCCAGGAAGCGGTTTACCCACGCCGTTGCGCGGCTGTGAAGGAGCGCCTGAGCGGTTGGCGCCGGTCTTGTCGCCGCCGTCGGAATTCTTTTCGGCCGGACCTGGCTTCGCGTTCGCTTCTTCGTGATGTTTGGCGTACCACCCATAGCCGAAATATCCGCCGACTCCGAGCGCAACAACGACTGCGCCAATGGTCACCCACTTCATCGGGCCGCTCTTCTTTTTTTCCGGCGGCGCGATGGTCCGATAGACTGGCTTGGAGCGGACCGGCTCGGGCGCACCAGGCGCGGATTCCTGCCCGTGTTGCGGCCGGCCGAGGGAGAGTTTGGGTTGCGCCGACGGCGGCGGGGGCGGCGGGCCGGGCGCTGCCGAGCCGTGGGTGTGGATGGAGACCCGGACGGGCGGCGCGGCTGGCACCGGGGCGGGCGCAGCCTCGTTTTGCGGGACCGTTACTTCGCGCTGGCAGGAAGGACACTGGAGCTGGTGGCCGCCCCAAAGCTCGTCGCACGAAATTTTTTGGTTGCAGTGGGGGCAGATGAATTTGAGTTCAGCCATAACGTTCGCCTGTTGACTGCCAGTTTCCAGTTTCTCCGGTCCGGCGGAGTTTCACAACGCGGGCGTTCGGGCTTAATTACAACACTGCCCGGAATTCACGTCAAGAAAATGTGCATTGCTCGAACAAGACCGTGGCAAAATATCAACTGCACCTGACCTCAAATGTGCTCGCCGATCATCGGCGGCGGTTGATGAATGACTTCCTGTTCCGGCGGCAAGCCGCCCGTGTCGGTAGCCAGCACGCGAAAATTGCGGATTTGAAACGAGACTTCGCAGTCGTCCGCCAGGCCCAGTTCCGCGTACGCTTCCTTCGTCATCCGGCTGCGGAGAATCAGGCCCGACGGCAATTCCAATTCCAGCCGCAGCATGATACCGAGGAAAAAAGTGCGCCGCAGCACCGCGCGATAGGGAAAGAGGTTGAGGTCGGTGGAGACTTGCACCGCGTAAGGCCGGAACCCAATACGCAAGCGCGTGCCGTGCGGGTGGTCCGACGCGGCAAATTGCAGCTCGCCGATCCGGGCCACCCCGTCCTGCACTTCGGCATCCAGAATGTTCATCACGCCGATGAAGCGCGCGACGAACTCGTTGGCCGGCTGCTCATAGACTTCGCGCGGCGCGCCGATCTGTTCGAGATTGCCGCGCGAGAAAATGACGATGCGGTTGGCGACCTCCATCGCCTCCTCCTGATCGTGCGTGACGAAAATGGTCGTCACGTTCAAATTGTGATGAAGCGTCACGAGCCATTCACGGAGTTCCTGGCGGATTTTGGCGTCCACCGCGCCGAACGGCTCGTCGAGCAGCAGCACGCTGGGTTTCGGCGCCAGTGCGCGGGCGATGGCGACGCGTTGCCGCTGGCCGCCGGAAAGCTGGTGCGGATAACGCTTTTCCAGACCGCCCAGACCGAACAGTTTCAACAGTTCCATCACCCGCGTCTTGATGTCGGCGCGCTTCCACTTCTTGATCTTGAGACCGAAGGCGACGTTCTTGAACACGTTCATGTTTTTGAACAGCGCGTAATTCTGAAACACGAAGCCAATGTTACGATGTTGCACAGAGACATCGTTGACGCGCTCCCCGCGAATGAACACATCGCCCTCGGTCGGCATTTCCAGTCCGGCAATCATGCGCAGCACGGTGGTCTTGCCGCCGCCGCTCGGCCCCAGCAACGCCATCAACTCACCCTCGTTCACGGCGAAGCTCACGTTGTTGACGGCGGCGACCTCGCCAAACTTCTTGGTCACACCTTTGAGTTCGATGCTCATCGAATAGTTGATGGCCGATAGTTGATAGTTGATAGAAGCAAGCTCGTTACGTTCCTTCCAATACGGACCTCCGCAGGCCACTGAGCATGCGGCCTTGCTCTTCTGCAGCCGCGTAAAGCATCTTGAAATCCGCCTCGCTCAGGAATCCCTGCCGGCGCGAGACAAACGATTGCGAAACCACTTCAAAAAGCGACCCGGTGGCAATCTCAAGGAAGCGAGCAAAGTCTGCCTTCGAGAAGCATGCACTGCCTTCCGCGATGTTCGAGGAGACGGAAACTGCTGCCCGACGCATCTGGCTTGTAAGTCCAAACCGTTCGTCGTCCGGAAACGCGCGGCTAATCCGATATACCAAGTCCGCGAAATCAATTGATTTCTGCCAAGTGTCCAAACGTTCGAAACTAAACATACGGTTTCCTTTCTTGTTCTGTTTATTGTCCGCGCACCGTCAATGACGTCGCTGCCGGCTATCAACTATCAACCATCCGACTATCAACTTGTTCCCGCTGCGCCAGTTGAAAGTTGCGCGCCTGTTTCCATTCCAGAACCGTCTTCACGGCCAGCGTCACCAGCGCCAGCAGCGCCAGCAGGCTCGCCACCGCGAAGGCCGCCGGGCCTTGAAACTGGTCGTTCAGGCTCTCCACGCGCAGGGGCATCGTCTGCGTGTGGCCGACGATGTTCGCGCTGACGACCCGCACCGCGCCGAATTCGCCCATCGCGCGCGCGTTGCAAAGGATGATGCCGTAAATCAATCCCCATTTCACGCTCGGCAGCGTGACGTGCCAGAAAGTTTGCCAGCCGTTCGCGCCCAGCGTAAGCGCCGCCTGCTCCTGCTCCGTGCCGGTCGCCTGCATCACCGGGATCAATTCGCGCGCGACGAACGGGAACGTCACAAAGATCGTCGCCAGCACGATGCCCGGAATGGCAAAAATAATTTTGACGCCGTGCTCGTCGAGCCACGGGCCCAGAAATCCTTGCAGCCCAAACAGCACGATGAACATGAGGCCCGCCACGACCGGCGA
>CAZNOE010000177.1:1444-9744 GCA_964574525.1 uncultured Bifidobacteriaceae bacterium | reverse complement strand
TGAAGCGGTCAATCTCCTCGATGACTTCGATGGGGATCAGGACATTATTCTCCGCAAAATTGAGCAGAGAATCGGGATCGTGGAGGAGGACATTGGTATCAAGAATGTAATTTTTCACGAGTAAATTCAGTGTGTTTAACAGTCGTCATGCGGCGATGCCATTTGTTGATCGCGGTATGGACCGCAGGCAATTGATAGTGGCCGGTATAAAGAAAGTCTCCCAACATGCCATAGAGATCGAAGTCCACAAATCGCGGCCGGTCATCCAGCAAAAACGCTTTGTGCATCAGCATTTCCTCGAACGAAAGGAGGTTATGTTCCAGTTGGCGCAACAATTCGGCTTCTTGCGCGCGCCATTGGTTGAGGCAACCGCGACCGAACTTGCGTTCCTTGTGCCGGACAAAGCGCAATTGGTCGGACTTCGGGACGATTTCCCGCCAATGAATATCGGTCAGCTTGAAGCATGGACCTTCGATCTCGTTCTCGATGTAACGCCAGATGATGGATTGCACGCCTTCGAGTTCCTGCGGGAAGAGTCCGAGCTTGAATTTGCTGTCGAGGTACTTGGCGATGACTTGCGAATCTTCGCTCAACTCGAACACCACGCTCCGGCCGTCTTTGATGATCGGCACGCCGTAGTAGCGCTCTTTGGTCAGTTTCCAAACGAGCGAACGGTCGCCGTTGGGGATGTTGGTGGTTTTGAACCGGACTCCGGCGAATTCCAGGATGCGGCGCTGGACGATGCAGAACGGACTCCACGGAAACTGAACCAGTTCAATCATGTCAAAAGTGTCTCGGCGCTGGCAACGTTCGCAATGTAGGTCGGGCCTTTGAGCCTGACAAGGGGAAATGCCGGATTCGTGATACGTAGGACTTGGTGAGTGAGGATTTTGAGCCGTTTCGCATTTCACGCATCACGCATCATGCATCATGCATCACGTTTCGCCCATCACGATTCCCCCCAATACACTGCTTTACACATTTTCCATGCGGGCTTAAAGTCGCCCTATGCCTACCGAATACGACGCAACCGAATTTGTGGACACGGATTTTCAGGCGCAAAAAGCGACCCAGACCGCGGCGAGCGCTTTGGCGGGCGCCCTGCAGCGCGCCCCCACGCGCGAGGAAGTGGATTTGAAGGTCACCGAGGCGCAGCAAAAGCTGGCCGAGTTGAAGCGGGCGCAGGAGGAACTGGAGCGCGAGCGCGCTTCGCTGGAGGAATTGCGGCGGCGCCAGGCGGAATTTCAAACCGGCCGGCAGGAGATGATCCACAATCTGACGCGCGGGCTGGGGCTGCTGGAAGAGGCTGAGTTCACCGCGCGCCGCGACGCCGAACAGATGGCCAGGGCCATCGGCGATTTGCGCGACGCACTCGCCAAAGTCGAAGCCGTCCACGAGGAAACCTGGACCAAGGACAATTTCAGCGTGGAGTTGACCCGCGCGCTGACGGCGATCGAGAACGCGCGGATGGAATGGAACGGGGCGCGGCTGAAATTCCCCGTGCTGTCAGGCCAGCTCAAGGATGCCAACACTGCGCCCGCCGCCGACCAGCCTGTGCCGTCGCCATTGGGCGCGAAAACTTTTGCGGAGTTATGCCGGCTCGGTCTGGCGCTGACGTGGCCGCTGGCGACGGTGGCGCTGCTGGCGCTGGGCGTTCTGGTCGCGCTACTGCTCAGACGCTAGTTGTCACGCTGTATGAAAAGCACGGCTGACTGGCGTTTGCATTAACACCCTGCTTTAGCGCTTTAGCTGCTTTAGCCGGGTGTTCCTGATTGCCGGCTTTGTAAACCGTTGAAACGGTTTTCTGACGTGCGAGACACAGAACAAACCGTTGAAACGGTTTCGGAACCAACGCACTTCACTTTCACCCAGCTAAAGCAGGGTGTTAATGAGAGAGCATCTACGTCCTACGATTCAGCGAATGCTGCAGACCTAAACGATTTGACAAGATGGCCTGGTTGAAGAAAAAACCCGATCCACTTTCGGACCGCGCCAGCGCGCTCAATACGGAGATCACCTCGCTGGAGGCGCAAATCAGACGGTTGGACGCGCAGTTGCAACGCGGCGAGAGCCATCTGCGTTTGCGATCCACAGCGGTGCCGCACGGAGTGACGATCACCCACACGACGTCAGCGACGCTGTTGCCGCCGGTTGCGCCGCCGCGCGAGCCGATCTTTGAAGACGTGGACCAGGAGCGGCTCAAGGCGCGCCAGGAAAGCGCGAGCACGGCGGAGCATTACAACGAACTGGGCGTGCGGAAATATGATTTACCCGCGTTGCTGCAGCGCGCCGGGAGTTTTTTCCGCGGCCCGACCACGATGAACCCGAAGCTCGTCAGCTACCTCGCCGCCGGCGGCGTCCAGGGTTTGCGTCCGCTGCGCAAGGAAAAGCGCGTGGCCCGCAACCGCGTCATCGCGCTGGCGATCTTCCTGTTCCTGATGGGACTGGGCGTGATCTATATGTTCTTCCGAAGTCGGTGACCAACGGCCGAGGTGACCCTCAAAGCCGAACTGCGATGACATGAAGAATAATCTGGTTGAACTCACGATTGCGACATTGGATGGCGAGTTCGTTGCGTGCTACTCCGAAAACGGGCTGGCCAGCCTGAGCTTTCCGTCAAAGCGCAATACCGCTTTGTCGAATGACGTGGTCGGCCAAATCCGCCAATGGCATCAGGAGACTACTGCGGCGCTGAAACGCGCGCTCGCGGGAAGCGCCCCGGGAACACTGCCGCCGCTGGATTTGTCCGGCGGCACCGACTTTCAACAACGTGTCTGGGGTGCGTTGCTCCAGATCCGCTCCGGTCGGACGCGCAGCTACGGCGAGGTCGCGCGCCTGATCGGCAAACCGAAAGCCGTGCGCGCGGTCGGCGGCGCGTGCGGGGCGAATCCGATTCCAGTCCTCGTGCCCTGCCATCGCGTGTTGGCAGCGAACCAGAAGATCGGTGGTTTTTCCGGCGGGCTGGATTGGAAACGCAAACTTTTGACACGCGAAGGTGTGGCGTTTGAATTGAACCGTTAGCGCTCATCCGCGCTGATGAGAAAACTGAGGCTCAGCGGTTTGCTTCCCTCGCCAATCGTTTCTGTTTGCGCATGACCATGAGCATGGACATGCCGCCGCTGAGCGCAAACATCACCATCAGCGGATACCAGGCACTCCAGCCAAATCTGGCGAACATTTTGCCGAACAGAAACAGGCTCAGCGCGGAGCCGTAGTATTGGAAGGAGTCAATCACTCCCAAGGCGAACCCGGCCATCTTCTTACCGCCAATGTCCATCGGCGCGGCGGCGCCGACAATCGAGTGCGTGGAATTGACAGTCAGGGAGGTCAGGACCAGAAACATTCCGCCCAGAAAAATCCCCAGTGCGCCCGGTTTGATCAGTCCCGAAAACATGGCAACCGCCGCACAACTGATCACGGTGGCTTCAATGAAGTAAAGCCTCATCGCCACCGGCGAACGCGCGCCTTTGAACAACTTGTCGGAAACGATTCCGGCGCCGATGGAGCCAATGATGGCCGTGGCGGTCATCAGATTCATGGTGATCAGCACCGAGAGCGGCTTGGAGTTCATGTCAATGAGCAGGTGCTCCTTGAAGAACATGACGGCCATCTGATCGGAACTGTGCCGCACCGCGCCGGTGCTGGCGTAGGCCGCCGCATAAAACCAGACCAGCGGATGGCGGAAAATGGTTGTGAAGGTCTCCTTGATGCTGACCCGGGTGCCGAGGCTGTTGTCAATTTCGTCCTCGACCACATTGGGAAATCCGGCCTGGGCCGGCTCTTCCTTCACGGCCAAGGCCATGAAGACGGCCATGATCGCGGTGACAAACGGCGGCACGATGAACAGCAACCGCCAGTTGCCCGGTTCGACCACCCACGTGCCGATCCCCCAGAGCGACAGCGTGAATCCGGCAAGCAGAAACGGCGACAGCGTATTGGCCGCGAACTGGCCCAGTTGGATCATAACGCCGAAAATACCGGAGAAGGTGCCGCGTTCCGTGCGTTGGAACCAGGCGGCGTTGATCTTTACAAAGCCCGGCGCGCCGCACGATTGAAACCAGCCATTGATCAAAGCAATCAAACCGAAGGTGGCAAAAGTGCCGACAAACGACGAGAACCCAAAGATGAAATTGCAGGCGATGGTGCCGGCCGCGCCAGCCAACATGATGTTCTTGCCGCCCGTGCGGTCGGAAATCAGGCCGTTGAACAACTGTCCGGTGCCGTACGCCAGCGACCAGATCACCCAGAGATTGGCGAGGTCGGCTGCGTCAAACCCGAACTCCTTGGTCATGCCCGGCCCGGCAAACCGGAAATTGTACCGGCACATGTAGTACGAGGCGTACATCAACCCCAGCGCTCCCCAGTTCAAACCGCGCAGTGGACGAAAACCGACGGGATAGTGCCGCATCCAATTGTCAAAGCCCACCGCCCATCGTTTCACAAAAGCTGGCGAGTAGTCTTGGCGAGGGGTTGTCATCGTGCCTCGGAAGCGGGATCATGCATCTACTTGCATCTGACCCGGCGTGCGCGAAGGCCGGGCAGAGGAGAGGCACGAAGCGAACCCGATGCGGCGGGTGAATTCATGAATCGTTCGTTAGCTTAATACGTATGCGCCAGCTAAACAGACGTGCGCGGGCCGGTCAAACTTTCGTTCCGAAGGCGAATGCCCACGGATAGATTTTGAGGACGTATGGCCCGAATCACAAAATGGCTGAATTCGGAGAGGTGAGGACACGAGTCCTATTTCTCGCTGAGGTTGGACAGCATTTGGCCCACTGGCCGTGGCAGGATTGACACCGGACTGATTCAAGTGCAATTGAGAGAACGCAGGTTGATGAATCTTCAAAATCCGAATCGCATTCTGCACGTGGACGGCGACAGCTTCTTCGCCAGTTGCGAGATCGCGCTCGATCCCAAACTGCAAGGGCGGCCTGTGTGGGTCGGCGGCGGGCGGCACGGCGATGGCATCGTGATCGCGGCCAATCGCGCGGCCAAAAAGTTTGGAGTCAAAACGGGCATGGCCTGCTTCGAGGCGAAAAAGCTCTGCCCGCGCGGCGTGCTGTGCCGGCCCCATTACGATGATTACCGCGAGCTGTCGCGCCGAATGTTTCGCGTGCTCGAAGAATATTCGCCGACGCTCGTACCGATTTCGATTGACGAAGGCTTTCTCGATTTCACCACGATGCACCACCACGTCTGGAAACACACCACGCCGTCGAAATACGTGGAAGAAATCCGTGAGCGAATTATGCGGGAGGTGAGCCTGCCGGTCTCTGCGGGCCTTGCGAATTCATCGCGTCTGGCAAAACTGGCCACGGATGCGGCCAAGCCGGGCTTCATCGAAATTGCGCCCGGCACGGAAAAGGAATTTCTGAAGGACCGGCCCGTGCGCGAACTCTCGGGTATCGCCAAACGGCGCGAACGCAGCTTGAGCGCGCTGGGGGCGCGGACCTTCGGTGAGGTGGCGAAGCTGCCATCGCATTTGCTTCGAAAAAGGTTTGGCATCTGGGGCCAGCAACTCTGGCTATTCTCCAACGGCCTGTGGAACGAACCGCTCATGCTGAAGGTGCAGGACCGCACGACGATTTCCAGCGCTACGACATTGCCGTACGACGAGCCGGATTACGAAGCGGCGCTGACGTTCGCGTTGAGCGAGATGACGCGGCTGGTCGGGCAGTTGCGACGCGAGCAATTGCAAGCCCGCGAATTGGGGCTGACGATTCGTTTCAACGACTTCACGGAAGTCAGCGGCGGTCATCGGTTCCGTGAGCCGCAGTTTTTGAACTCGGTCATCAACACCGTGCTGGAGGCGATTTTCCGCGAGGTCATGAGTGACCAGGCCAAGCCTGTGCGCCAAATCCGCGTCGCGCTGTGGAATCTCCGGCCGCTGGACACGCAACCGACTCTTTGGGGCCGCACGCACGCCGAGCGCTGGGCCGCGCTGGACGACGCGACGCACGAGTTGAACCAGCTGCTCGGCAAACCCGCGCTCATGACAGGCGCGCAACTCGCCCTTCGCTCGCTCGACGACGCGCACAAAACGCCCAAGTCAAAATGCCCGTTCGTCCCGCAGCGCGAGATGATCAAAAAACTCTGGGGCACGGACGAAGACCCGCTCGCCAATAAGTCCGTATCGGAAGAACGCCTGGCGAAAGTTAGTCGGCATCACTTCACCAAGGCGTAGCGGCCCGGGGAGCGCTGGCATCCTTGCCGGCGCGTTGCGATTCTGTCTCAGGCTCGCCGGCAAGGATGTGGCGCCCCACCAACTTTTCTATACACCGCCCGCGTGTCGTGATTGAATGCGCCGATGAAAATCTCTGCCCGCCGTTTTCTCGTTTGGTTAAGCGCTGTGTCGCTGTTGGTTTTGGCGTTGGGGGCGCCAGCCGCGCAATCCGTTCCGCCGCGCGAACGGATCTTGATTCTCATTTCGCTCGATGCCTTTCGCTGGGATTACCTGCAGAAATACAAGGCGCCGAATCTGAGCAAGCTCGCGGCGGATGGCGTTCATGCCGAACGCCTCATCCCGATGTTTCCTTCAATGACCTTTCCCAATCATCACACGATTGTCACCGGGCTGCGGCCGGCGCGCCACGGCGTCATTCACAACAACATCTATGACCCGGTGACCAAGGAGACCTTCGCGTTCAACAAACCGGAACTGCAAGGCCCGCAATGGTGGGGTGGTGAACCGATTTGGGTGACGGCCATCAAGTCGGGGCGCCGAGCCGACGTTTTGTTCTGGCCCGGCACCGGCGCCGCCATGGCCGGAATGCTTCCGACCGAATGGAAGCGCTACGACGGAAAACCTGAGCCGAGCGAAGTTGTGGATCTTGGGCTTGCGTGGCTCGAACAACCTCCCGAGAAACGGCCTGGTGTGGTCATGTTGTATTTTCATCACGTGGATTCGGTTGGGCACAGGTACGGACCGGACTCGCCGGAAACCGCTGCTTCGGTCGCGCAAGTGGATGAAGCAATGGGCCGATTGGTCGCGGGCCTTCACCGGCTCAAGCTCGATGACGTGGCGAATCTGGTTATCGTTTCCGACCACGGGATGGTGGAGGTCAGCACGAACCGCACGATCCTGCTGGGCGATTTCGTGGATATGAAAACCGTGCAGGTGGATTTCTCCGGCGCGCTTGCCGGCCTGCGCCCACGCGATGGAAACGTGGACGCGCTTTACCAGGCGTTCAAGGGAAAGGAAAATCACTTCAAGGCCTACCGCCAGGACATACCCGAACGATATCATTTCCGCGGCAACCCGCGCATCCCGCCCGTAATCCTGGTGGCCGACGATGCCTGGTATCTCAGCAATCGTTCTGCAAACGAACCGTCCACGCGGGCGATGAACAAGGCGACTCACGGCTATGACCCGGAACTTGCTTCGATGGGCGCGACCTTCATCGCGTGGGGTCCGGCATTTCAGCATGGCGTGACGTTGGCCCCCGTGGAAAACGTGCATATCTACAATTTGCTTTGCACCACGCTGGGCCTCAAACCTGCACCTAATGATGGGGACAATCGGCTTGTGGAAAAGGTCCTGGCGAAGTGAGCTTCAGGTCCTGCGATTGCGGACTTTGCGACGCGCGTGCCCGTTGAGCGGCGACACGCGCTCGATCAAGATCGCGCTTAGATGATGGGGGCGGTCGTGCTTGTCAATGATGATGACATACGATCCACGCGGCGAAATCAAAATGAAATCCGGATGTGGCACCACGCAGCTTTCACCGCCATTCGTCCGCACCTCGTAGGGCACAAACGGCACCGCGCGGTTAAAGTCGCGAATGGATTCGATCAGCATGTTGAACCAATAATGACGCATGAATCCGTTGTCAAGGCCGACACCCATCACTTCATTTCACCGGCAAGACCGATGCTGGAAACAACACCAGCCGCGACGGCTTCCGCAAGGGCGCTCGCGTGGAGGTCAACATCACGGCATTCTGGTGGCGGCAGGCGGACTGGATGCCCGCTCACGAACTCGGTCACGTCCTCGGCTTCCACCACGAACACCAGCGCTGGGATCGCGACGAATTCGTGACGGTTCATTACGAGCACATCAAACCGGGACGGGATCACGACTACGATTGGATTCCGAAAACGAATTGGATCGTGAGCAGCACGGCGTACGATTACCGCTCGATCATGCACTACCGTGTGTGCTGGGCTTCCGCCTGCGAATCGGAATGCAAGGACGGCAACGGCAGCAGTCCCTGCGCGGTCATTGATCCTGTGGGAACGAACTACGACCGCGTCATTGGCCAATGGGACGACAACCGCATCAGCGCCACGGACGCGGAAAA
>CAZNOE010000177.1:0-1344 GCA_964574525.1 uncultured Bifidobacteriaceae bacterium | reverse complement strand
CCCGGCAGGC
Source organism: uncultured Bifidobacteriaceae bacterium (assembly GCA_964574525.1). Taxonomy (GTDB): domain Bacteria; phylum Verrucomicrobiota; class Verrucomicrobiia; order Limisphaerales; family JADLHS01; genus WYBW01. Next base: position 1,334 of record CAZNOE010000177.1, on the reverse strand, counting down.
CAATGCCGCCAAGCAACATGAACACCACCGGCATGAGGATACTGTAAACGGGATGCGTGTAACGGAGTGGGTTGAGCGTGAGATAACCTTTCTCGCGCACAGTGTGATCGCCGCCGCGATAGGCCGCCCAAGCGTGGCCAAACTCGTGGAGGCAGACGGAGAAAATCCAGAGCACCGTGACGATGATGAAAACTGGCATGTTGTTCAGTCAAAAACGACCGGGCGGAACAGGTTTGAACCGATCAGGGCATTTGCCAGCGCTGGATTGGCATCTCGCTCAATGACTCGAAGGCTGCCCGCTGGCGTGCCTTCCCTCGCGACCAACACCGGTTCGTGCGCTGGATCAGAGTCAGAGTTGTCATACACGTAGAAGTGATCGGCCTGGCTCGCGAACCACGGGAGATGTTCGAGCGAGCGGCGCCATCGTCCCACCAGCTTTTCCTCGGGCACAGGATGGCCACCTTGGGCAACCCGCCGGGCCACACGCTCGCGCGACAGTTCTGGCGAGCGCAATCCGATGTAAACGAGGTTGAAGATTCCCCCGTTGCGCCGGAGTTTTTCCACCACGGGGCGATACTTATCCGTGCTCAGCACCGTCTCGACGGCTACCGCCTCTTCAGCGTCCAGCAGGCGGCGTACTTCGGAGAAGACTTTTTCCGCGGCGGTCACATTGGCCCGTTGAAGAACTTCCGCGGGCGTGACCGTGTAGGTGGAGTAGCCCTGCTCGCTCAGAAGTTGACGCGTCAATTCATCCGCATTGAGAAAATGACTGATTCGTCCGCTCCACAGGGGAAACCGGGTGAAAGTAGTCTTTCCCGCTCCGTTTGGGCCGGCGAACAGCCACAGATGGGGAATCGCCATTGCCGCGAGTTACTTCGATTCGCCCAGCGCCGCCCGCTTGGCCTTGAAAAAAACGCCGGTCATCTGGGCGACGAACTCGGAACTGCTCAGTCGGGCATGAAGTTGCCGGACGGATCGGGCTTGGACGGCGGCGTCCCGGTGCCCGTCGCCGGAGGTCAGCGCGAAGAGTTCGCCCAGCAACGACGGGCTGGCCGGCTCGCCCGCATTTTCTTTCAGTTCCATGGCCCTACGTTGTCATCCGCGGCGGGATTCGTCAAACACATCGTCGCGGAAGCCGCCGCCATCCCTGCCCCGAATTTTCAGCATGACTCACTCGCCGTAAAACCAGCGCGTCATGGCGGACTTCAAACGAATGATCTCTGCGGGATCGCCCTACGCGGCCAGCCGGTCGGCCAACTCGCCCGATTCGGCGGCGGTGAGCTGGCGTTTGCGGGCCAAGTCTGTGGTGAATTGGATCACTTCGACCTGTTCCG
>CAZNOE010000176.1:7099-9809 GCA_964574525.1 uncultured Bifidobacteriaceae bacterium | reverse complement strand
TGGACGGACGCCAACGGCGAGGGGAGGCTCTACGTTGACGGCGTACTCGATGAAACCGATTACACATACACGCGGCCCGTGGTGACGCTCGACATGACGATGATCGGCGTGACGGCGCGAGGAACCTCCACGTTTGATCCTGCTCCGGTCACTCCCTTCACTGGCAACATTGATGAAGTGGCCACTTGGGGACGCGTGCTGAGTTGGACGGAAATCCAACAGGTCAGGACCAATGGTGTTCCGATCCCGGGTAACGTCGTGCTTGCGCCCTTTATTGCCGTCCAACCCCAGCAAAGAACCAATAACGTCTTCGTGGGGGACAACGTGACTTTCCGCGTGCAGGTGGACGGGACCCCTCCGTTTGATTTACAATGGCGAAAAGGCGGCACGCCCATTTCCGGCGCGCTCAATCCGAGCGCCATTACGGACACCCTCAACCTGACCAACGTTCAATTCGCGGATTCCAACACCACGTACTCCGTGGTCGTCACCAATACGTCCGGCTCGGTTACGAGCATTTTGGCGCGGTTGTACGTGTCTCCGGTGACGCCCGTCACCAACGGTGTGGCGTTGAACGTGGACATGGGTTTGAACGGGGCGCTCAACCCGCAACCTGGCTTTTCCGAATTCACCTTGGGCAACAACCCGGGAAGTTTTCCGAACGGGATCAAAGTTACGATTTCTATCATTGGCATTAACTTCCTCTTGAGTGACCGAAACCGCACCGCTGCTCCCTGGGTGGTCAACAGTCCGCCCGACCTGACCCAAGCGCAGATTTACAACGACTTCATTTTTGCTTCCGACGCTGGTTTCGTGGACGGAAATGGGCTGGCCATTCTGATCGAGCGGCTGGCCCCCAACACGCGCTTCGGATTGATGATCTGGTCGTTTGACCCGGTGAGCGCGCCCGAGAGAATGTCAACCTGGACTGATACAACCTCTGGTACGCCCGTGGCGATCACGAACGGGGTCACGATGACGAACGGCATTTACACCTTCAATGGCGCGACCCTGCCCACGAGAGACTTTGATTATACGTTCGGAGGGTTGATGACCTCCTCTCCCACGGGCACGTTGCAAATCGCAGGGATCAGGAGCGGCGGCACCAGTTTTGGTGTATTCGTCAACGCCCTCCGCCTCGTGGCGAATCCAACCTCCACCCGGATAACCAAGACCGAGTTGATAAATGGCAACCTCCGGTTGACGGTTGAAGGTAACTATCCCGGCCAGCCGATCTTCGTCCGCCAGAGCACGGACGTGTCGCTGCCGCTGACGAGTTGGCCGGATTCGGGGGCCGCTGTGATTGAGACACACGGTCCGATTATGGTCTTTGAGGTTCCGGCGAATGCGAATCAATCGTTTTACCGTGCGGTAAGCTATTTGCCATAGCTGCGCATTGGTCCGTATGCTAATGTTACCACGCGTTATGAAATCAATTGATACCGATCTTGATGATGGCCGCCAGCCGAGGCGGCGGGGGTTCACGTTGATTGAATTGCTTGTCGTCATCGCCATCATAGCGATCCTGGCCGCCATGCTATTGCCGGCGCTCGCTTTGGCCAAAGCCAAGGCCAAGCGGATTTCCTGCCTGAACAACCTCAAGCAAATCGGCGTGGGAATGCACGTTTACGCGGTGGACAACGCCGATAGGGTGATTGAGGCGCGCTCGGGCAAAAACTCCGCCCCTCCTACAGCCCCACCTTATTCGTGGGTGCAATTCTGCATCAACGATCCGGTGGTAGGCTCGGCAAAAACCGTAGGGCTGACGGTGGCTTCGAACAGCGTAAACTCCATCTGGAACTGCCCTGATCGCCCGCAGCAGTTGCCCATTTTTGAAGCTGCCTATCAGCAATGGGTCGTTGGTTACCAGTACTTCGGGGGAATTGATACTTGGATGACGGAGTTTGGCAATGTTGGGCCTGCTGCTTACAGCCCGATCAAGACGTCCACCGCCCAGCCGCACTGGACGTTGGCGGCGGACGGGGTAATGAGGGACGGACTCAACGGCGCCTGGGGGGTGTGGGCCGCCGGCCGCGAGTCTGACCTTTGGAGTGGCATTCCCCCGCATCGGAACAAGAGAGGAGCGCCCGCTGGTGCCAATCATGTGTTCATCGATGGCTCCGGGGCATGGATCAAAGCTGAAAACCTGTATCGCCTCCACAGTTGGTCTCCGGGAAGCCGCGTGTGTTACTTCTACCAGGACTCCAGGGATTTTAAGGATCCGATTCTGGGCAATCCGTCAGTGCTGGCGAGATTGCGCTTTACTCCCTGAAAAGTTTTCGTGGCGACTGCGGGGTTCCGGGTTTGTTTCGTTCACGCCTCCCGCAACCGCATCAGCAAATCCTTGCTCTCCACCGTCTCACCAACCTGCACGAAGGTTTGCTCCACCACGCCGTCGCAGGGCGCGTAAATCGTCGTCTGCATCTTCATTGCTTCCAGCGTCAGGAGCTTGTCGCCCTTTGTGACCTTTGCCCCCACACCCGCCGTCAGTGCCGTGATGAGGCCGGGAATGGGCGCGCCGCAAAACGCGATGCGATTTCAGAAAATTGGAGGGGCAATCCCGTTTGACTTGGTTGCAGGTGGGGCGCAAGCTGGCCGCGAATCATGGGCAGAATCCGGCGCAGTGGTTACATCCTGGAATGGTACATTGGCGACCACGAGCCGCGCCACGTTCACGTTTACGACGGCAAACACCGGCTCATCGGCCGGC
>CAZNOE010000176.1:0-6999 GCA_964574525.1 uncultured Bifidobacteriaceae bacterium | reverse complement strand
GATTAAACTGGTTCAAGATTTGATAAACGAAGGCCGCTTATGAAAACTTCTGTGCAACTGAAAAAGCCCTACGGCAAGGGCACGTTTTCCCGCGTGCGCAATGCCCGCTACCTCGGCTGGGAGGACGCGTTCGATGTCGAGTTCGAGGACGGTCTCTGCTTTCTCGAACCGCACTCTGCCATCCGCAAGGCCAACAAGATTTCGGCCAGGACCATGCCCGTGAACGTGGAAGTGGACGACGACCTGGGCAGTCACTTCAAAATCACCTACGACAACGGCCAGACCGCTGAAGTTTCGTGGTCCTTCATCCGCGAATTGCCGCCGAAGAAGTAATTCGCGCTCCGCAAGCGGCCCCGCTAACTTTCCCTCAAACGCATCAGCAAGTCCTTGCTCTCCACCGTTTCACCCACCTGCACGAAGATTTGTTCCACCAACCCATCGCAGGGCGCGTAGATCGTGGTCTGCATTTTCATCGCCTCAAGCGTCAGGAGTTTGTCGCCCTTCGTGACCTTCGCCCCCACACCCGCCGTCAGCGCCGTAATGAGGCCGGGAATCGGCGCGCCGATTTGCGCGGGCACGGCCGGATCGGCCTTCACACGCGGCTTGACCTTGGGCTGCACGGAGCGGTCCGCCACCGTCAGTTGCCGCGGCATGCCATTGAGTTCAAATATCACCGCGCGCCGGCCTTCGGCGTCCACCGGGTTGACGTTGACCAGGCGGATGAAAAGTGTCTTGCCTTCCTCGATGTTTACGGAAATTTCCTGCCCGGGTTTCAAGCCGTAAAAGAACGCGACCGTCGGCAGCGCGGAGAGGTCGCCGTATTCGCGCGCCTTGCGGGCGTATTCAGCGAACACGTCCGGATACATGACGTAGCTGAAGACATCGTCCGGCGTGACCTCGTGCTTGAGCCGGGCCGCCAGTTCGCTGGCAACCTTTTTGAAATTGAGCGGCTTGAGCGACGCGCCCGGGCGACCGCGCAGCGGTTTGCGTTTGCCAAGCACGACGTGCTGCAATTTTTTCGGCCAGCCGCCGAGCGGCTTGCCGAGTCCACCCAGGAGCATGTCAATGACTGACTCCGGGAACGGAGTGCTGCCCGGCTCCAGGTTCAACACGTCGGCGGTTTTGATGCCGCGCGTGATGAGAAACATCGTCATGTCGCCGACGACCTTGCTGCTCGGCGTCACCTTGACGATGTCGCCGAAGAGTTGGTTGACCGCGGCATAGGTGCGCGCGATCTCCGGCCAGTGATGCGCGAGACCCATCCCCGCCGCTTGTTCCTTGAGGTTCGTGAATTGGCCGCCGGGCATTTCGTGCAAATAAACTTCCGCGCTGCCGGCGCGCGGCGCGGTGTCGAACGGCGCGTAGTAGGCCCGCACCTGCTCCCAGTAATCGCTGAACTCATTGAGCGCATCGAGGTCCAGGCCCGTGTCGCGCTTGGTGAATTGCAGCGCCGCCACGATGGAATTCAAATTCGGCTGGCTCGTCGAACCGGACATCGAAGCCATCGCCAGGTCCGCCACGTCCACGCCCGCGTTGGCGGCTTCGAGCACTGACGCGGACGCGGTGCCGCTGGCGTCGTGCGTGTGAAAGTGAATCGGGATGCCCACCTCCTGCTTAAGCGCCTTGACCAGTGCGTGCGCGGCGGCGGGCCGGCACAGTCCAGCCATGTCCTTGATGGCCAGGACGTGCGCGCCCATTCTCTCCAGGTCCTTCGCCAGCTTGACGTAGTAGCGAAGCGAGTATTTCCTGCGCGACTTGTCGAGGATGTTGCCCGTGTAGCAGATTGCCGCCTCGCAAATCGCGTGCGTGCCCTGCACCGCGTCCATCGCCACCTTGAGGTTCGGCAGATAATTCAACGAATCGAAAATGCGGAAGATGTCTATGCCCGACGCGGCGGCATGCTTGACGAAACCGGCGACGGCGTTATCCGGATAGTTCGAATAGCCCACCGCGTTTGAGCCGCGGAACAGCATTTGAAAACAGATGTTGGGGATCTTCTGACGCAACGCGCGCAAGCGTGCCCACGGGTCTTCGTGCAGAAAGCGCAGCGCCGTGTCGAACGTCGCGCCACCCCACATTTCCAGACTGAACAATTGCGGCGCGCGCCGCGCCAACGCGTCGGCGACGGCGAGCATGTCGTAGGTGCGCAGACGTGTGGCGAAGAGAGATTGGTGCGCGTCGCGAAACGTCGTATCGGTGACGAGCAGGCGCTTCTGCCGTAACATCCAGTCGGCAAATTTTTTCGCGCCGAGTTCGAGCAGCAACTGCCGCGTGCCGGGCGGGGGAGTTTTCTTGTGGTCCCACGCCGGGATGCGCGCAGGCGGCAGCATTTCCTTGACGACGTGGCCTTTGGCCTGCGGATTGCCGTTCACCGTCACGTCGCCGAGGAAGGTCAGCAGCTTCGTGGCGCGGTCGCGGCGCGGCTTGAGCTTGAACAACTCCGGCGTCGTATCAATCAACGCCGTCGTCGCGCGGCCCGAGCGGAACGTGGCGTTGTGGATGACGTTTTCGAGGAACGGAATGTTGGTCTTGACGCCGCGAATGCGGAACTCGCGCAAGGCGCGGTCCATGCGCTGAAGCGCGTTCTCGAACGTCGGCGCGAAGGCCGTGACCTTGACGAGCAGCGAATCGTAAAAGGGCGTGATGACCGCGCCGGCGTAACCCATGCCGCCATCGAGCCTCATGCCGAAGCCGCCGGAGGAGCGATACGTGAGGATGCGGCCGTAGTCCGGATTAAATTTGTTTTCCGGGTCTTCAGTGGTGATGCGGCACTGCACGGCACAACCGTTGCGCGGAATTTCGTTTTGCGATGGGATGGCGATCGCCGGACCATGCATCGGCTTGCCGTCGGCAATCAAAATTTGTGCGCGCACCAGGTCCACGCCGGTGATGACCTCCGTCACGGTATGCTCCACCTGGATGCGCGGGTTCATCTCGATGAAAAACCATTCGTTGGTGTCTTGATCGAGGAGAAACTCGACCGTGCCCGCATTGTCGTAATGGATCGCGCGGCAAAGCTTCACCGCGGCTTCGCACAACTCCTTCCGCACTATCGGGTCCACGGCGACCGACGGCGCAATCTCGATGACCTTCTGATGCCGGCGCTGCACGGAACAATCGCGTTCGTGCAGGTGGATCACGTTGCCGTGCCGGTCGCCGAGAATCTGCACCTCGATGTGTTTGGCGCGCGGGACATAGCGCTCCAGAAAAACCGCCGGATTGCCAAACGCGCGCCCGGCTTCATTGCGCGCCTCGTCCAACAAATTGGCGAGATCGCCCGGCTTCGTGACGACGCGCATCCCGCGCCCGCCACCGCCGAACGCCGCTTTGACTATGAGCGGAAAGCCGATTTCCTTCGCGGTCTTCAGCGCCTTGTCGCGGTCACCAATCGGGTCCCCGGTACCGGGCAGCGTGGGCACGCCGACTTTTTTCGCCAGCGCGCGCGCCGTGGTTTTGTCACCCATCATGCGCAGCAATTCGACGCGCGGGCCGATGAAGGTGATGCCCGCGTCCACGCAGGCCTTCGCAAACGCGGCATTCTCAGCCAGGAAACCGTAGCCCGGATGGATCGTGTCCACGTCCTTTTCCTTCGCCAGCGCCACAATGCCCGGGATGTCGAGATACGCGCCGACCGGTCCTTTGCCTTCGCCGACGAGATAGGCTTCGTCCGCCTTGAAGCGATGGATCGCGAGGCGGTCCTCCTGCGCGTAAATCGCCACGGTGCGGAAGCCCAACTCGGTCGCCGCGCGGAACACGCGGATGGCGATTTCGCTCCGGTTGGCGACCATGAGCTTGCGCCCAAGGCCGGGCGGCGGTGGAGCGGCCACGGGTGGCGGTGCGTTCACGTCTGGCTTGGATGGACTCATAGCTTAACGGGCAGAGAGGACACCAAAGCGCCCTGCCCAAAGCAATGATGGAATGGAAAACTGAAAGGGAAAAAACATCCAACAACCAACAACCAACATCGAACACCCAATGACTCCGCTCGCGTGCAGTTCACTTGGATGTTGGTTGTTGGATGTTCGATGCTGGATGTTTCCCGGTCACAGCTGCAGCCTGGGCCCGCGCGGACCCGACCAGCGGCTTTCGAGGATGGGAACCATTTTCGTTGCGGTATTTCTCACACGGCCTCTTCAGTGCCGTGCGTCAAACACGCTGGCGAGGATGACTTCTTTGGTTTTCCAGATCAGTGCCATGGTCAAGGACAACGGCACCAGGATGAGGAATACCAGCGACCAGTGGCTGGCAAACTCCAGCCACCCGGCCACGACTTGCACCTGCAGCGGCAGCCCGGGTGTTCGCATCAGGAAAATGTAAATCGCTACGAGGAACAGCATGGCCACCAACAAGGCGCGATTTATGGCGGTGAATTGTTTCGTTTCGTGACGCAATGTTTCATCGGGTAGCATCGCGCCGAGCCGGGCGAGCACGAGATTCAGATCGAACAGAAAGAGCAAGCCCGATAAAGCCAGCACACCGACGACAATGGTGAAGAAAGAATGGCCGGGCATTTTGTTCCACCAATAGAGAAACGGACAGAGGCCAAAGTTCACGAGCGCGAACAGGCGGGCGCGGTCGAGCGCGGCTTGCCAGGGGCGCTCTTGTTTTTGGAAGGACCCGATCTGCCACAGTCCGAAGAGCAACAACCCGGTCGCCGCCAGTGCCGGCACCGCGCTAAATCCTTTGAACCACCCGGCGCTGGCGGTGCCGATGCAGATGATGAGGGACGCCGGCAATCCCCAAAACAGCGCCGACAACCCACGCGCGAGGCGGCCGAGGGAGCGGAGCAATTCGGCGTTCGGCGCAGGATCAGGCATCGTGGGGGAGAAAAAAACAAACATCGAACATCCAACATCCAACATCGAACATCCAATATCGCGACGGTTCGATGTTGGGCGTTGGATATTGGATGTTGGATGTTCCCCTCATAACAAGCGGCGAGAACCTGGAGCCGATTCAGGCGCGCTCTTCATCGCGCCTCAGAATGACAAGTAGGTGTACGCCTTTAGCCCGCGCTCGTAGTCGTCGAGCAGTCGCATGCCCTCGGACGGCTTCATGCGGTCCGATTTGATGGCTTCGTCAATCTGCGCCTTCATCTGCCGCTTCAATTCGTTTTCGTCGTATTGCACCGAGGCCAGAGTCTGCACGATGGTCGAGCCTTCGATGATTTCCTCGATGTAGTAACCGGCGGGTTCGTCCGGGTCGAGGAAGACGTGTACTTCATTGACACGGCCGAAGAGATTGTGCAGGTCGCCCATGATGTCCTGGTAGGCGCCCATCAGGAAAAAGCCGAGATAGTACGGTTCGACGAGGCCGTTGCCATTCTTGCGATTGAGCGCGTGCAACGCCAGCGTGTCGCGCACGTCGCGCAGATCAATGAACTTGTTCACCTGTCCGTCCGAGTCGCACGTGATGTCCACGAGCGTCGCCTCGCGCGTCGGTCGCTCGTTCAACCGGCTAAGGGGCATGATCGGAAACAAATGGCCGAGCGCCCAGTGATCAATCAACGATTGGAAGACGGAAAAATTGCAGAGATACTGGTCGCACAGGCTGTCTTCGAGCTTGCGGATCTCCTCAGGAATGTAGGCTTGTCCCTTGAAACTCTCGACCACCCCCTGGCTGATCTCCCAATAAAGATTCTCGATCTTCGCTTTGTCCGGTAAATCCATCATGCCGAGGGTGAACATTTGCTGCGCGTCATCGCGCCGTTCCAACGCATCATGGTAGGCTTCCAGCTTGTTCAGCTTCGCGAGGTTCTTTCGAATATCCAGCAGTTCGCGAACGATGGGCTGTTCGTTGTCGCCGTAGGTAAACTCAATGTCCGCGCGTATCTTGCCGATGGCGCCGAACACTTCCACGACCAGCACGCTGTGGTGGGCAACGATGGCACGTCCGCTTTCGCTGACAATGTCCGGGTGAGGCACTTTCTCCGCGTTGCACACGTCGGCGATGTAATAAACGATGTCGTTGGTGTATTCCTGGAGCGAATAGTTCGTCGAGCTGTCGAATGCCGAGCGGCTGCCGTCGTAATCCACACCGAGGCCGCCGCCCACGTCGAGATACTCGATGTTGAAACCCATTTTGTGGAGTTTCGCGTAGAAACGCGCGGCTTCCTGCACGGCTTTCTTCACCGTGAGTATGTCGGGCACCTGCGAACCGATATGGAAATGGACGAGCTTGAGGCAATGCGTGAGGTTCTCCGCCTTCAGCAACTCCGCCGCCGCGAGAATCTCCGCCGTGCTCAGGCCGAATTTGGCATTCTCGCCGCCGCTCTCCGCCCAACGCCCCGCGCCCTTGGCCAGCAGCCGCGCGCGGATGCCGACCAACGGTTCGACGCCGAGTTGTTTGGAAACGTTGACGATGTGGCGCAACTCTTCGAGTTTCTCCACGACCATGATGATCTTCTTGCCCAGCTTGATGCCGAGCATGGCCATCTTGATGAAATCCGTGTCCTTGTAGCCGTTGCAGATGATCAGGCTGCCCATCTGGCTTTGCAACGCCAGCCCGGCAAACAACTCCGGTTTGCTGCCGACTTCGAGGCCGAAGTCAAACGGCTTGCCCGCGTCGAGAATTTCTTCCACCACTTCGCGGAGCTGGTTCACTTTGATCGGGAACACGCCGCGATACTTTCCCTGGTAATTGAACTCGGTGATGGAATTGCGGAATGCGAGGTTGATGGACTCGACCCGATGCCGCAGGATGTCCTGAAAGCGGATCAGCAGGGGAAACTTCAAGCTCCGCCCCTTGGCCTCCTCGATCACGTCGGTGATGTCCACCGCAATGCCCGCGTCCTGCAAGGGCGTGGCGACGACGTGGCCCGCGTCGTTGATGTTGAAATACTCCGCCCCCCAGCGATGAATGTTATAAAGGTTGCGCGCCGCCTCGATGTCCCAGGGCGGCGTGGCGTCGGTTGAATTGCTCATCTCATGTGATTCAGTCGAGCGCACTATAGGAAGCTGCGCGCAGAAATCAACTGGCGCGGCGAAAAAGTTTTCCACA
>CAZNOE010000175.1:8649-9840 GCA_964574525.1 uncultured Bifidobacteriaceae bacterium | reverse complement strand
GCACTTAGTCTCATTTTGTTCCCCCAACAGTCTCATTTTGTTCCCACCCCAACATGACAATCCTTCTCCGATGTCGTGTTACAATCAAAGTTGGAAAAGCGTGTACGAACAAAGTTGGAATGGATTTATATTAGAACACAGGCAATGGAGCAGGACGATGGATTTGGCCTTTGGATCCAGGGAGCTTCTGACGGCACGTTCAACTACGATTAGGACGACGCGGGGTAAGATGATGGAAGCCTTCGGCTCTAAAAAAAGCGTGACCCGGGGATACCGGGTCACACTTCAATTTGCTATGGTCAATTAGCGGGCGAGCCCCGCGAACGGAAAAAGGTTCACGCATTGCGAGTGCGCCGAAACCAGGAAACCATCCCGAACGCAATCAGACCAATCGCCGCCACTTGGCTGACACCCGGCTCCGGCACTGGGATCAGGCCACCAACGATGGTGAACTGCACGTCGTCAAGAAGCAGCGCGGCGCCAGTCGGTTTGATATTCATTGTGACATTGGTACCCAAAAGGCTCACACCGGTCCACGAGTATGTGTCCGCTGCCCAGAAGCCCCCCATGTTGCCGGTCTGTGGCACGACCACAATTCGAGCGAGAAATTGAGCATTCGGGACTGAAAAGCCCACCGTTCCCGCATACAATCCGCCGAATGGAGCGTCAATAAACTGCGTGATCACCACCTTATAGTCCACTGGGGACGGGGCGGTGCGATTCAAGGTAAGATCAAGCTCGCCGTTGTTCACGTCCCACAGGCCGGTCGGCGGGCCGTAATATCCATTGGCTCCACCGGATCCGGGCACAGTGGTGAAAAAGTAGGAGTTGTTGTTCCCAAAGAAGGTGGCCGTTGGATTGCCGCCCGAAGGATTAATCGTGCCGCTCGCGTTGATGGGCGATGGGTTTCCGCCTGACGAAAAGTTCCAGTCCAACGTATTTGTCGTTGGCTGGGCCTGGCTCGTGAGGACCAACGACAGCCCTGCGCCAATACTGAGAATGATCTCGCTCGCTTTCATGGGTTTGAGTTCGTTGTGCCGCGTTAGACTGTGGTGAAGGGGGGAGCCGCCTGGCTCCCCCCCACGCAGTAATCGTGTTCAGTTACGGCTCAGTGTCGCCGGTCTTGCCGAAGTTCACCTTCAGCAGATTGTAGTCAATGATGTTGACGCGCCCGTCACCATTGATGTCGGC
>CAZNOE010000175.1:4108-8549 GCA_964574525.1 uncultured Bifidobacteriaceae bacterium | reverse complement strand
CCTTCAGCAGATTGTAGTCAATGATGTTGACGCGCCCGTCACCATTGATGTCGGCTGCCGAACCCTGCAACGGCCCGAAATTGATCCTCAGAACGTTGTAATCGGCGAGGTTGACGATGTTATCTAGGGTGATATCGCCGCCGCGCAGATAGCGATCGGTGGCGCTGAAGGTTCCCGGCACACCGTCGTTGACGAAGTTCGCCGTTGCTGATCCGCCGGTGAATGTCGCAGCCTGTCGAACGCGCAAGTTCCAATCCGTCTTTGCGCTGACTTGAGTCGCTCCAGCCGGAATCTGTACCAGTCTGTAGGTGGCGAGCACGCTCTTGGAAAGCTCAGCATCGTAAGCCAGCTCCAGCAGCAAGCGGTTCTCACGAACCAGTTGTGCCGGGGTTGGCGCGGGCAGGAGCAAGAGTTGTTCAAGCTCGGTACCCGGGATGCCGCCAAGGAAAGGCGCAAAGCGCGCGGGGGTATAAATGGAAACCCCACCGTTTATGAGCGCGTTCAGGTCCGTCACAAAAGCGCTCTCCGTAGGGGCCGCAACAGTAGCGGGCGTCAACGGGGCGTGTTGATACTGCCCCTGCCCTGCTGGGTAAGCATCCTGGAGCAGGAGCTGATTCAGCAAGGTGAGTTGATTTCCGGACTGAGGTGTTTGCAGCATAGTCGTAGTCGTGGACGAAAGCGTTACACCCAGGAAGACCGTCTGGTTGTAAATGCCTTGGTCCAGAGGATGAGTGGGAGCCGGCCACATGGATGGGGTGAGCGTGAATGTGTCAAAGTCCTGAAGAATACCTGCCAGGAGGACTGGGTCTGGGCCGCCGGCATACTGGCTGAGCCGTTGCGCTGTCTGAGCCCTCAATTGGCCCGGGACGTAGTTCGGCGCGTAGGGCGCGCAGGTAAGGACATAGGCGTCCTCCAGCAGGCCGCGGTTGACGGCAACAAGGTCCGGCCCGGAGGTCGGATGGCTCACACAGACCCCCGCAAACCGCACGGGGTCATAAATGTTTGAGCCTAGAACGATGTTGTTGAAATCGTTCAGAAGCAATCTGGTCAGTGTGGCGGCGTTTGCCGACGTCCGCGAGCTTTGGTAAGCGGCCAGCGCGACGATCGTTCCCGGAGAGAGCCGTCCAATGATGTAAGCATCAATGGACCGCTGCGCATTGGTCAAGGTGTTCGCCAGCGTTGGCAGGTCTGTGATGGTGCCGTAGAGCAACCCATAGATATAGGTTGACACACCCCCTTGCTTGTTCGCCAGCCTGGCCGCCAGCGTAGGCAGATCCACAACGTCACCGTATCGCAGGTAGGTGGACACGGTCTCCGGCGGTGTCGTCACTTTCGTGGCGAATGAAGCCCGGTCCTGGAAAGCGCCTGCATTCAAGAGAGCTCCGGAGATGAAGTTGAGGCTCCAATCCCATTGGTTCGTGGGGCCGGCGCCGGTTTTAAATGTGACAAGGCGATTCGTTCCTCCGAACGTCTCCACCTCGACTACTCCGCTCAGTTCGGTCGTGTTGACGCTCAGTGTAAAGGCGCTCGCAACGGTCGTGGTATTCGGAGGAAGGATTGTGTCCGAGGCTGATACTCGGGCGTTCCATGTACCTGGAGCGGTGGTGTCGGAAACGGTCCAATTGTAAGTGAAGGTCCCATTCAACAGGGTGCCACTCGTCAGGGTGCCAGGCAAGATCGCGGTGTTCGCTCCGTTGGTCAGGGTCAGGGTAGGCGGTCCGCTCAAGCCAACCCCTGCATCACTGGCAGCGATCGTGATAACGACCTGGCCGGAAGCGGTAGTACTCGAGATGCCGCTGGATGTCCGCACGGCTTGCGTCCGCGCTGCCGCAGTCCCGTTCTTCACGTTGACCGAACCCGCATAGGGCTGCACCTGAGTGGCGGTCGTAGTGCCAATAACCGGTCCCGCGGCGTCGTTGGCGATGATGATCTCGTCGGTCATCACTCGTGCTGGCAACACGGCCGAAGCAAGAGGATCAATGGGGACGAGGTCGTTGGTAATAGTTCCGGTGCCATCCGCCTTCAGACCGCCATCCTGGCGGAAGACCACGCGGTTAGTGCCCGTTGCAGTGCTGGTGGGCGTGAGGGTGAGTCTTGCCATCGTTCCATCGGCGCTTGTGCCCGCGGCATTTTGCAGGTTGACGGCGAGCACAGTGTCCAAGTCGCCGCCGACATTCCACAGACGGAAGATCACGGTATCCCAGACGCCGCCGCCAGCCACCACTTGGGGCGCACCCGCGCCAGTGGCGTTCGCCTTAAAGAAGCGCGAATCGAAGTTGATGTAAACATCCGCTCCGACGATGGCTTGCTTGAGGTTGGCGACGTTGAGACTAATCGTCACTGTATCCTGCGGCGTGATGCTCGTCACACTGGGTGATAGGTAGAGCATATCCACGTCACTGTTGTATATGTTGCCCAGCAAGAAGGAGGTATCGCTAAGGCTGGTACCCACTCTGTAGCCGGACGGGACCGCAACGACATTTCCTCCAGTTGACCCCATCGGGGTGAAGTTGAGGAACAGGGAGTTGCCCGTTTGGGTGAGGGTGAATATGCCGTTAAAGACCTTGTTGGCGAACAAGCTGGTGTTGATCGCGAACTTGTCGGCGACAAAGCCGGAGATAGCGTTGGCCCGGACGATCTCCCATCTGAAAGGCCGCGTAGAGTCGAATTTGGCCATCAAGCCGGCCGCGTTCCCCGCCAAAGTCACCAGATCCAATCTGAATTGATCCGAGGAAGTGGCGCTTATGTTCAGGGTGCCATTTATCCGTCGCAGACTCCAGCCGGGGTTGGCTCCCGCTGTGCCATTGGCCCTATTGGCCATCCAGGCCAGACTCGTCACTACACCAGGAACACCGGCAGAACTGGGTCCGGCCCAAGTTTCGTCGGTCGTGTTAGTGGTCGTCGCCGGCGTGGTGGTGATGGCCAGGTACCCAAGAACAAACGTGATACCATACTTGGAACTGGTCAAGCCAGACGGGATGATCTGATACACTCCGGGATTGGTCGCGGTCAGCGCGCTTCCGCTGAACGTCAGAGTACCCGCCGTCGCGTTGGCTCGATTGTCACCGCAAGCAGAAGAGTAGCCGGTGTCGGTTGCGGTGAAACCGCTGAACACAGTGCCATCGCCGACTTTGGACTTGTTGTCGGCCGTCACCGTCAACGGTGCGGAAGTGACTGTCACGTTGCCACTGGCCGGGCTTCCGAGGCTGAGCGTGTAGTTGGGATCGTTGCCCGGATCGGTAATGGTAAACCCATAAACACCCTGAGTGCTGCATTGCGACACCGGTGTCGCCGGATTCAGCGTCGCCAAGGTCGCTGGAAGACCGTCGTCCGTCACACCGTTCTGGGTTCCGTTAATCAGCCCAGCGTAACTGACCAAGGCCGGCACTACGACGCCATAAGCCTTGACCGGGCTGAGAGCAGTCACGGTCACCGCCTTCGGGTTAATCGTCAACTTCCCTGTCGGTGAAAAGGTCAAGCTATAGTTGTTGGATTTGGTGGCCACGTTCAAGTTGCCGGGGAGGATCGTGTAGGGAGAGCCCGCAACTGTCTGGCCGGCGACCCGGGTAGTGACCGCGTTGGTGGTGAAGACGTCGCCGAATGGCAGGGGCGAGGGAACGGTCGTGAACGTGAACAGCGGATCGGCATCGCCGTACGTCTTGTTCTTGGGGTCGAAGTTCACGGTAACGGCCAGCTGAGTGATGGTGAGATTCGCGCTGTTGACGACATTCAATGTATAATTTCCGCCGGCAGACACGCTCCCCAAGTTGATGGCGTAGGAGCCCACAGTTTCACCGGCAGCCCGGCCTAACGTGCCCGAGATAGTGTCTGTGCCAACCAACTGGGGTGAGATCGTATAGTCAATATTGGACCGATTGAACGGGGGATCGCTGGCGCCATAGACCTTGGCTGCGGCGATGAGTGTCACGTTGATGGTTTTCTTCGTGATGGTCAGCGTTTTGGTGGTGTCGAAGTTAATCGTGTAATTGGCACTCAGGGCGAGGGTTCCCTGGGTAATGAAATAGGAACCGACGTTTTCCCCTCCTATCCGGGTTATTGCGCCCGTGAAGGCATCTGAGCCAACCAGCGAGTTGGTAATTGAAAAGGTCAGGGCTGGATCGGCATCGCCGTAGGTCTTGGCGGTGTTGTTCGGGATCACACCGATTGTTCGTGTAGTAACCGTCAGATTCGAACTGGTCGAACTGGCAGCAGAGATGTTGGCGCCGCCCCTGTAAGTAGTGACCACCGTATAGGCTCCAAAGGGCAAGCCAACCGTATTCAGCGAGAGGCTATACGCGCCGGAGCTGTCCACCACAGTGGTAGTGTTGGTCTGAACCACAACACTCGAGGAATTAACTACGACGTTCGAGATCGGGTCGCCGCTCTGGGCACCGTTGCCGTAATCGGCAAGGCCAACCGGAGGCGTCGCGTTGCCGGAAAC
>CAZNOE010000175.1:2646-4008 GCA_964574525.1 uncultured Bifidobacteriaceae bacterium | reverse complement strand
CTGGGCAACGAGGAGGTGGCATTATTGTTCAGCGTCACATTGCCGTAATTGCCGATGCCGGTCAGCGTTTGAGGGCCGGTTCCGCCTAACACCAGTTTGCCGGTGCCTTTGAACTCGGTCGCAAGCGAGAATCCGTTCAGGATATTTCCTTGGACCGTCAGAGTTTTTCCGTTGTCGTTCAGCGTCCCCGCCAGGAGGGTCAGGCTGTTTCCACCAGGCACAGCGGCGATGGTCTTGTCGCTGTCCAGCGTGACCCCGCTGTTGGCATTGATGGTGACCGGGATGTTCAGAACGGTTGGTGCCGCCGGCCATTCAGTCGGGGTGGTATTCTGGGCTATTGAGCCATTATAGACCAGCGTCGCGAGGGCACCATAGGTGACGGAGCCGAGGGAAGGAACAGCTTTTCCTGCAATCGTCAGCGTGCCCTGGACCGTGACGCCGTTGGCGAAGTTCTTAATAGCGGTGCCGGTGGGGGGACTGCCGCTGACCACAAGGTTCTTGTATTGAATAGTAGCCCCGATGCCGCCGATATTGGCCGTGATGGACTGAGCCGTGGCCTTGTTGTACTCAATCGTGGCCGAACCGGCGCGGAAAGTGCCCGCTCCAGACGCGAGGAAATTTCCCCCGACCTTTAGAGTATGCGCAGTACTCAGAGTCATGTCCAGCGAGTTGGCCGAATTGGGGCCGAATGTTACATCCCCGGCCACCGTGAGGGTCTGTACGGCGACGCCAGTGAACACGACCTCGCCGGTAGTCGAGGAGTCTCCGATGGTAAGCGAGGCGATGGTAGCGGTGGCGTCCACAAGAAGCGTGGCACCGCTTCTAACCAAGATGGTGTCCGCCGCGGTCAGCGGCGTGGGGGAGTTGAGCGAACTGACTGTGACCGTTACACCACTGCCCTCAACAATAATGTTCCTCTGCGCAAAGGCGCTGCCGGCGCAAGCCAGCAGGAACGTGCCCAGCAGGAGGAGTGCGATTGGGGATCGAGATTTTGTGTTCATTCTTTGTTTTTTAAGGTTTGTTTTGTGGCTTATGGTCCGAGTGTTCATAGCGTTATGCATTTCTGCTGTCTCATTTGGCCAGAAAGAATACGCACGGTCAAGAGATTTTTGAACTTTTTCTCAATTATTCGCAGTAACCTGCCAGGCTGCTTTTCGGGCAGAAACAATTGCTCTGGGATGAACGAGCGCACGTTCTGGCGCGAGGTAGTGACTGCCAGGTTTGGCCGCTGAAGTCCAGCGTGCCGCCGGCATTGCCTGGCCGTTGTTTGGTTTGTTTCTGTTGGCAGTGTCTGTGCATTTTCTTTTCGGCGCTCCACATTTGGCAAGAGCGATTGACCGGAAGCATTGAGATGAGAGATAC
>CAZNOE010000175.1:0-2546 GCA_964574525.1 uncultured Bifidobacteriaceae bacterium | reverse complement strand
CAACTTCCGCGATGTGGAAGTGATTTATTTTCCTCGCCGTGCGGCGGCTTTGGGCGAAGATTCATTCTCCGTGAACACCCGTTTGCGCATCATGTTGGCCTTCGTCGTGGCCGCGGTCGTTGTCCTCGCCGCGCTGTCGGTCGTGTTCCCGCGCGAACCCACGTACCAGGGCAGACGTTTGAGCGCGTGGCTGCGCGATCTGGAACACGGTGGAACGGAGATGACAGTAAGGAACGTTCATGCCCGGGAAGCGGTGCGGCAAATCGGCACCAATGCCGTGCCGTGTTTGTTGAAAATGTTGCGCGCGCAGGACCCGCAGTGGAAAACCGATGTGGTCGGATGGCTGCAGAACGAATGCAGCATCGACTGGAGTTTTTCTCTGGCAAGGGTGCAGTGGCAACGGGCCATCATCGGCTTCGACGCGCTGGGCCGCGTGGCCGAGCCGGCCATCCCGGACTTGCGCGCGATGATGGCCAGTCCGGATGGCGACCGCGCGCTCCGCGCCATGGAGGCGTTGCGCGGCGTTGGCGGGCCGCAGGCCCTGCACTTTTTTCTTGAGGCGCTGAACAACACCAACCTGCCGGTGCGCGGTCTGGCAATTTCTTCGCTGGGCAGTTTCCGCAGCCGCGCCCGCGAGGCTGTGCCGGTCCTGGTGAAAAACCTGGAAACGAATGAAACGACCATCCGCATCGAGGCCGTTCGCGCGCTGGGCGACATCGCTTTGGACCCCGAGACCACTGTTCCGGCGTTGACACATTGTCTGTCTGACAGTGCGGCGGGAGTCAAGGCCGCCGCAGCGTTGGGGCTTTGCTCATTCGGCACCAACGCGATTTCCGCGCTGCCGGTGTTGCGTGCCCTCGCAGATGACCGGACTGACGAAACAATACGGCGCGCTGCCAGAGTAGCGGTAGTGCGTGTGCAATGCGAGACTCGCGACGGCGCGATTGTCCGTGGGCCGAAGGACCAAAGGCGGCTGGCGATTGTGTTCACGGGTCACGAGTTTGCCGAGGGCGGAGACATCATTCTGAATGAGCTGGCGCGACACAAAAGCCGGGCGTCGTTTTTCCTGACCGGCGCGTTCTTGACGAACTCACAATTCACCGCCTTGGTCGGACGTCTGCAGAACGAGTGGCATTTCATCGGCCCGCACTCAGACCGTCACCTGCTTTATTGCGCGTGGGAAACGTCGCGAGCGACTTTGGTCCGGGAAGAAGAATTCCAGGAAGACCTGCTCGCGAACACGGCAAAAGTCCCCAACAATGCCAACGAAAACCGGCGGTTCTCGCGTTACTTCCTGCCACCGTTCGAGCATTACAATCGCGAGATCGCCGATTGGACGCGGGCGAACGGCTGGATGCTCATCAACTTCACGCCCGGGACGCGATCGAACGCGGATTACTCGGGCGAGGCGGACAAGAACTTCGTTTCGTCGCAAAAAATCTTCGACAGCATCGTCGCCCGCGAGCGCGATGATCCGGACGGGTTGAACGGCTTCATCTTACTGTTGCACATCGGCGTGGGACCGGGGCGCGCGGACAAATTCCACGTGCGCTTTGGCGAACTGCTCGACTATCTCGCCGGGCGCGGCTATGAATTTGCGCGTGTGGACGAACTGCTCAGGCCGCCGCGTGATCCGGGTTTCACCAACGCGTTTCCGCGCTCTTTCAGATCGAGTCGCTGAGGCCGCCTTCGCGAAATGTAGCAGCCGACGTGGGGAGACTCAGTTCAATTTACGATTTACGATTTACGATTTACGATTGGCTCGCGCTGCCACGTTCGCGTTGGTGACGCTCGTGCTCCTTCCCGCGCGCGCGGACGAAATCTTCATTCGCGCCAACCAAATCGGCCACAGCTTACGCGATCCCAAAATCGCCATCGTATTTTCCAAATCCACTTTGCCGGAAACTTTCTCTGTCACGGACACGGAGACGCAAAAGATTCTGTTCGAAGGCAAAGCCCGGCTCATGACCGGCGTCCGCTGGGGACAATTCGAGAACCACACTGAATTGGATTTCTCGGCGGTCAAGCAACCGGGGCGGTACGCGATTCGAATTGGCCAGGCGATCTCGCATCCGTTCTTGATTGGCGACTGTTACGCGGAGTTGCCGGATCAGTTGCTGGAGTTTATGCGCCAGCAGCGGTGCGGCTACAATCCGTGGCTCGACGTGGTGTGTCATCCATTCGATGGCCGCACGGCGTATGGGCCGCTGACGAATGGCACGTATCTCGACGCGCGCGGTGGCTGGCATGACGCGGGGGATTTGCTCAAGTATCTCATCACGTCGGCAAACGCGACGGCGCAGATGTTGTTGGCGTATGAACTTGCGGACAAACCCACCCCTGACCCCTCCCAGGAGGGGAGCACCGTTCGACGCGCGCCTTTTGCAGTTCCCTTCCTGGGAGGGGTCAGGAGTGGGTCTTCCCATATAAAAATTTTCTCCGACCACGTCAACTCACTCGGCCAGTCCGGCGCGAATGGCGTTCCTGACATCCTCGACGAAGCACGCTGGGGTTTGGACTGGATGCTCAAACTGCATCCCGCGCCG
>CAZNOE010000174.1:0-9864 GCA_964574525.1 uncultured Bifidobacteriaceae bacterium | reverse complement strand
ATTGTCCGCGTCAATGAGGCCCTGGTCAAAAGTAAGAGTGCCTGTGGTGGTTCCGGCGCTATTCGTCTGGCTGCGCGCGACTATAAAATCGCCAGCCAACACATCCAGGAAATTCCCCGTGCCGTCGAACACCCCCGAGTTTCCAACGCTCGTCGTGCCGGGGATGTAATTGTCAATTCCAGCACGCTCGTCTCCCACCGTGAACAGCTTGACCCGATCCGTGCCGCCAGCGCTCCCGCGAATCGTCGCCACGGCGCCAGTGAGCCCGGTGCGGAACAACAACTGTCCGGCCATTTTTGTTCCGCCGATGGCAATTGCATCGGAATGGATCAGGTTGTTCTTGCCGAGAAAAAGTTGCTGCGTTCCGCGGATCGCCGTCGAGCCGTTGTTTTGCGAGGCCACGACAACACCGGGCTTGTTGGTGCCCGGGGCCGTATGGATAAAATTCGTCTCGGCGAGAAACATGGTTCCCATCTGGTTGGCTTCACCGGTATTCGTACTGCCGCCCACGACGAGTTGGGACACGTCGGCGAAAAAGTTCGTCAACCCCGAGAGGTTGAGGGTGGCGGGATGGTCACCGGCCGCTCCCATGTTCACTACCGTAATCGCGCTGCCGGTATTGGTCACCGTCAGCGTCCCCGGACCGACAAAACGGCTCAAGGTGCTGTCAGCGGTCGTTGGCAACTGCGTTGCGGTGCCAACAAACAGCGCAGCGTTGGTGCCGTAGCTCGCGCCGTTGCCGGCGCCCCCATTGATGTTCAACGAGACACCCGGATTGATAAATGTCGTATTAAACCCAACCGTGCCAAGTGTTTGGTAAAACAAGCTGCTGATCGTCGTCGTAGTATCCACCGTGTTGTTCACCGCACCGGATGCGTTTGTGACGCCAGCACTTCCAAACAACACCAAATCCGACGGCCCAGGCGGCGTGGCCGTGTCCCAGTTAAGGCCGTCTGACCAGCCATTCGTGGCCGGCGACCCGGCCGTCCAGGTTGTCGGGGCAGCCGCGGCCCGATTAGCGGCGCCGAACAGTACCAGGACGCCAAGGCAAATTGTCGCGGCTGGATTGGAATTTTTTGCGGCCTTCATAGGGCGTGTTTCCATTGGAGAATTTGGTCTCAGAAGCTGGGTTGTCTCAATCGGCGGCGAATGACTTTGGGAAGCGATGGGTGATGAATTGAAAAACTAAGGGCAGCAAGCATTCGTTGAGTGGCGTGAGGCAGGTTCGATGGCTCTTGCGGGAAACTGTTTCATCGCGTTGACTGATCCGGGCTGCGCCGTTCTTATGACATCCTGCCCGCGACGTTTCAAGCTTTATTATTGCCGGCACAAAGCGAACGGCTTGAGCGTGAGAGATTTTTGAAAATGTTTAAAAATGTTTTGAACAAACGGCGACGGGGACGATCTGTTTTTCATGCCCGCACGTTTCGTCAACATGGACCGCCAGACGCCGATGTTCCTGCCCTGCGACCTGCGCCAGTGGAGAGCCGGATCATGAAAGCGGGCAGCGGGAATCATTTCGAGCAGGCTGACAACGCGCCGGCGGCGGTGGACGAAGCGATGCTGATCGTCGGCCAGCGCGTGAGCGACGCGCCTAACGACAAGGAGCAACTCGTGCCGAGCGTGGCGGCCATCAGTCCGGTGGTGGCGGCTCAAGTCCAGGCGGTGTTGGTGGACCGCGGCTTTTACAGCGCAGCGGCGGTGCAATCCGTGGAACAAAAACCCGGGGGCAGCGCCAGCGGCGTGACCGTTTATGCGGCAGTGGAAAAACATTCCCATCGAGCGAAAACTCCAGGCGCCGCGCTTGGTGCCGCGGGAAGAAGTTGTGAGCGGGGCCGCCCCCGATGCTTTTTTATCCGCCGCCCTGGGCGATACCACAGTCAGGCCACCAAAACCGCCTCCAAAGTCCGACAGGCTGCTAGAATGAACCCATGATCAGAGCGTTTCGCATCTTGGCAGTGTTGAGTTGTCTGAGGGTTGTGCTGCCGCCATCAGAAGGAGCTTTGGCTGGAAATCTGATTCCTCAGATTGACGGCGAATGGTGGCCAGTAACCGGCAATCCGGATTTGGGCAAATACACCAGCGACAAGCAGCAACCCGTGGACTTTGCCATCTGGCAGGCGCGCAACGGCGCATGGCAAATCTGGTCGTGCATCCGCCACACGAAGTGCGGCGGCAACACACGGCTGTTCTATCGTTGGGAGGGCAAACGGCTCACCGATTCAAATTGGAAGCCGATGGGCATTGCGATGGAGGCGGACACCGCACTCGGCGAAACAAAAGGTGGATTGCAAGCGCCGTACGTTTTCAAGGAGAAGGACAGATACTACATGGTCTATGGAGATTGGCAGCGGATTTGTCTGGCAAGCAGCAAGGATGGAAAGGCTTTCAGCCGCGTACTCAATGAGCGCGGGGAACCCGATCTTTTCTCCGGCCCATACGAGAATACGCGCGATCCGATGGTGACGAAGCGGGGCGATTTGTTCTACTGCTACTACATGGGCCACAAGAAAGGCGCGGAGTATCAGTCCGCGATTTTCTGCCGCACATCGCACAACCTCAAACACTGGAGCGGGCCAATGATGGTTTCCGCCGGCGGCAGCGCAGCTGCGCACACCAACTGGTTTGGCGGCGATGCGGAGTGTCCGTTCGTCGCGCAGAAAGACGGAATCTTTTACCTCTTTCGCAACCAGCTTTACGGCCGGAACAATCTCAACACGCAATATGCCTCGCCCAATCCTTTGAGCTTCGGCGTCGGTGACGACCGCGACCGCATTGGCACGCTTCCCGTCGCCGCGCCGGAGATTGTTTTCCACAAAGGGCAATGGTACATCGCCGCGCTCAATCCGGCGCTGGATGGCATCCGCATCGCGCGATTGCGATGGGTGAAGAAGTGAGTGGAGCGGCGGCTGGTTCAATGAGCCCCAGTCAGAGAAACATGAAATAGTCTTGCAGTCCTGAAGTTTTCTCCTGAGCCTAACCCTTGATGAAACCATTGCTTTTGCTGTTATGTCTCTGCGTATCCCGCCTCGTAATGGCCGCGCCGCTCGAACTCAAACAAGGCGACCATGTCTGCCTCATCGGCAACACGCTGGCCGACCGGATGCAACATGATGGCTGGCTGGAGACGCTTATCTGCGCAAAGTATCCGCAGCACGATCTCGTGTTTCGCAACCTCGCGGTGGCCGGCGATGAAATCGTCACCCGCCATCGCTCGGAGAACTTCGGCTCGCCGGACGATTGGCTGACGAAGACCAAGGCGGATGTGATTTTCGCATTCTTCGGCTTCAACGAATCGTTCAAAGGCGCGGCGGGCCTCGACAAGTTCAAGCAAGACCTCGACAAATTCCTCAACAACACGAAGGCGAAGAATTATTCCGGCAAAGGAGCGCCGCGCATCGTGCTTTTCTCGCCCATCGCCAACGAAAAACTAAACGACCCGAATCAACCCGACCCGACGGCGAACAACGCCAACCTGCAACTCTACACGTCCGCGATGGCCGAAGTTGCGAAGGCCAACGGCATCCCGTTCGTGGACCTTTTCAGCGTGTCGCAGCGGCTCTATGCGCAGGCGGCGAAGCAGGGACAATCGCTCACGTTCAACACGCTTCACCTCACCGAGGCGGGGAACAAGGCGCTGGCGCCGGAAATTTTCCAAACTGTCTTTGAGCAGAAATTGCCTGCGGGCAACCTCGCAAAACTTCGCGCCGCCATCAATGACAAGAATGCCGAGTGGCACGCCCGTTACCGCACGGTGGACGGCTACAACGTCTATGGTGGCCGTTCCAAACTGGAGTTTCCCAAGGCCGGCAAGGATTCAGAGAAGATTTCCAACTACGCAGTGATGCAGGATGAGATGTCCCAGCGCGACGTGAAGACGGCCAATCGGGACAAACGCGTCTGGGCCGTGGCCAAGGGAGGCGATCTCAAGGTGGACGACTCCAACCTTCCCCCGGTGAAAGCACTGGAGTCGAACAAGCCCGACATCAAACCATTTCTGAGCGGCGAAGAGGCCATCAAGCACATGACCGTAGCGAAGGGTTGCAAAGTGAACCTGTTTGCGAGTGAGGAAAAATTTCCCGAACTCGCCAGCCCGGTGCAGATGGCGTTCGACACGAAAGGCCGCCTGTGGGTCGCCGCGTGGCCGAGTTATCCGGAACGCACGCCGACAAGCACGATTGGTGACAAACTTCTCGTCTTCGAGGACACCAACAACGACGGCAAAGCGGACAAAGTCACGACCTTCCTCGATGATTTGAACTGCCCGACCGGCTTCCAATTTTACAAAGACGGCGTGCTCGTCATGCAAGCGCCGGACTTGTGGTTTGTGCGCGACACCAACGGCGACGGAAAGGCCGACTGGAAGGAACGCGTGGTGATGGGAATGGATTCCGCCGATTCACACCACACGGCAAATTCGATGGTGCTCGATCCCGGCGGCGCGACTTATCTCAGCGATGGCGTATTCCATCGCACACAAGTCGAGACCGCCTTGGGGCCGATTCGCAACAACGATGCCTGCATTTACCGCTACGAACCGCTCGCCGGGAAATTTGAGCGCTACGCTCCCTACGGCTTCGCCAATCCACACGGGCGCGTGTTCGATTACTGGGGCAACGACATCATCACCGACGCGACCGGCAACGAGAGCTTTTTCGGTCCGGCCTTCAGCGGTTACCTCGAGTATCCCGCCAAACACCCAAACATGAAACAATTCTGGAAGCGCCCGTCGCGCCCTTGTCCCGGTACCGCCATACTTTCGAGCCGGCACTTCCCCGAGGAGTTCCAAGGGAACTTTCTCAATCTCAACGTCATTGGATTCCAGGGAATTTTCCGCGTGAAAGTGACCGAGGACGGCTCCGGTCTGAAAGGTGAAACATTGGAAGACCTCGTCAAAGGCGACAACGACGCGATCCCCAACTTCCGTCCCATCGCCGCCGGCGCCGCTCCGGACGGCTCGCTCTATTTCCTCGACTGGGCCAAGCCGCTCATCGGCCACATGCAGCATCACATTCGCGACCCAAACCGCGACAAATCCCACGGTCGCATCTACCGCATCACGTATGAGGGCCGTCCCCTGCTCAAACCGGCGAAGATTGAAGGCGAGCCAATCGCGAAACTGCTCGATCTCCTCAAAGAGACGGAGGACGACGTGCGCACGCGCGCGAAAATCGAACTCGGCAAACATGACAGCTCCAAAGTCGTTGCGGCGGTGAAGAAATGGACTGCGTCACTTGATCCGAAAGACAAAGCCTACGAGCATCACCTGACGGAGGCCCTCTGGGTTCATCAGTGGCACAACGTCGTGAACGAGGAACTGCTCAAACGCGTGCTGCGCTCACCCGATTACCACGCCCGTGCCGCCGCAACCCGCGTGCTCTGCTACTGGCGCGACCGTGTGAACGATCCGCTGGCATTGCTCGAGGTCCAGGCCAAGGACGAAAGCCCACGCGTCCGCCTCGAAGCTGTCCGCGCGTGCAGTTTTTTCAAGACCAGCAAGGCCGCTGAAGTCGCCCTAGCGGTGCTGGACAAGGAGAAGGACCCCAACAAGCCGGATTACTACATCAAGTACTGCCTCGATGAGACGATGAAGGCGCTGGACAAGTATGTAAACGTGCGGTGAAGGAGCGGGTTGGTTTCGGATGAACGCTCGCCCTCACCCCTGCCCTCTCCCCCAAGGAGAGGGAGAACCTGGCGGTGTGCTTCGAGCATCTGTTGACCGCAGTTCCAATCGCCGTCTCTTTACATTTCGCCTGAGGACGCGTCCAAGCGCTCAATGCGCGCGCATAGTTCAAGAGCGGCGAACAATTCTCCCTCTCCTGAGGGAGAGGGCCGGGGTGAGGGCGAGCGTAACTCCTCATGTTAATTTACGACCATCAGCGCCTACACGCTTTGTCCACGTTGTCCTCGTTTTCGTCCTGGCTGCGACACTAACGCCTTTGCGCGCGGCCGAGGAGCCGACCAAAAAGGAATTCTTCCTCCCGAAAAGCCCGACGGCCGCGGCTTACGTTCTCGGCCGTTTGTCGAACAAGGAGTTGGTCGAAGCGCCACGCAGCGAGTTTGTTTACGTGGCGTTGCTCCAACGCAAAGGCCTTGAGCGCAAGTATCGTCTCGAAGCCATCGAAGGCCTGGCGAAAGTTCGCAGCACCGATCCGCTTGCGGAATTGTTCGGCGGCCTGGCTGATCTGGACAAAAGGGGAGAAGGTGTTGAAACCGTGCTCCACGATCTGTCTGCCGTGTTGCTCCAATTCAAGCCGGACGAACTGGCCGCCAAACGATCCGCGCTGGAAAAGCTCGCCACAGAATCACAACTCGGATTGACCCGTCAAATCGGTTACGCCGCGATCGTAACTGGCGACGGCTCCGCTGAACGAGCGTGGAACGTGGCGCAGACGAATCCGAAACAGTTCGCCGACCTCCTCCTGTCCATTCCGTTGATTCGCGACGCCAGCTTTCGCGCCACGCTTTATCCGAAAGTTGAACCTCTGCTTCACAAAGTTGATCCGGAGGAAGCGCGCCGCGCGGCAATTACCGCTATTGTCGCCCTACCCGGTCACGACACGGAAACGTTCAATGCGCTTGCCGCATTGGTAAAGTCGGGCACGGAACGCGCCGCCGCCGTCGCGGGCCTTCAGCGGATTCCGCGCAAGTCGTGGCCGAACGAGCAGGCCGGGCCGCTGATCGAGGGTCTCGTAACTTACCTGCAAAGCGTGCCGGTAGATCAGCGCACGGAACCTGAAGTGGTCAGCGCTTTTCAACTCGCCACCGACCTGACCACTTTGCTGCCGCCGGATAAGGCCGGCGCCGCCGGCAAAACACTTCGCGCCCTCGGCGTCAGTGTTTTCGTCATCCGCACGATTCCCGAGCAAATGCTTTACGACAAAGCGCTCATTGTCGTCGAAGCTGGCAAGCCGGTGGAGATCGTGCTCATCAATGACGATGCCATGCCACACAACCTTGTGGTCGTCATGCCCGGCGCCGTCGAGGAAATCGGTCCGGTGACGGAAACTCTGTCGCCCGCGCCGGATGCGCAAGGCCGGGTCTATGTTCCCGACTCTCCAAAAGTTCTTCACGCCACGAAACTGGCTGAACCGGGTCAGCAGGTGAGACTGTCCTTCACCGCCCCGGAAGCGCCAGGTGATTACCAATACGTCTGCACGTTCCCGGGCCACTGGCGGCGGATGGTTGGCACGTTGGCAGTGGTCAAAGACGTCGAGGCTTATCTGGCCAGTCACACCACCGCCGCGCCGAAGGTCACCGAATGGAAGATTGACGACCTCGCTCCGGATCTGGCCAAAGCCGGGAGCGGTCGGAATCTTCCGCGCGGCAAGGAACTTTTCACGAAGCTGGCCTGCGCGACGTGCCACAAGCTCGGTCAGGAAGGAATCAATTACGGCCCTGACCTCAGTGATGTGTTCAAACGTTACGAGAACGACCGCGTCGCGGTCTTGCGCCAGATTCTCGAACCCTCGCTCGTCATCAGCAACCGCTACCGCAACTTTGAATTCGAACTGAAGAGTGACGAACCCGTGCTCGGCATGATCGTGAAAGAGGATGTCGAAAGCGTGACCGTGCAAACCGGACCCTCCGATGCGCTGATTCAATCCTTGAAAAGATCCGACATCAAGGCGCAGCAGCCGAAAGCGTCTTCGCCCATGCCGCTGGGATTGCTGAACACGCTTTCGAAGGAGGAACTCTTTGACCTCCTAGCGTGGCTGGAATCGGGCGGCAATCTCCCGCCGCATGAGCACCACCCTTGACGCCGCGACATCCCGTTCCGGCTGGCGTGGCTAGTAACCCGGCGCCATGTTCACGCTGACCATGCGCGGCGCCACGCGCGTAAGTTCCTTGCCCGATTTGTCATAGACAATGCCGAGCAAATGATGCGCGCCCGGGATGGCGACATCATTTGGCCACTGCGCGGAAGCGCGTTGGAAATTTCCCACTGGCTCGAACGTTTCAATTTTTCCATCGAACTCTCCGAGTTTCCTGCCGTCGAGGTCGAGAACGCGGAACGAAACTTTCCCAATGCTGCCGATATGGTTCGGCGGCAACGCCATGTAGCCAAGGACACTTGGTTTGGTCGGCTGGGTCCACGCGGTGTCGCAGCGAATCGGGAACATGACCTGGCCACAATTCCTCCAATGCTCCGGCTCAAGTTTCTCGATGAGTTGAATTTTGCCGAGATTCGCCGGCTGCTGGACCGAAAGCGGACTGCCGAAGACAAACGAGCGGAACACGCGCGGCCCGCCGTCGCTGTAACAAAGCTCCGCGTCCAACGCGATGACTTCGCCCGCCTTCGCTTTGAAGCCGGGAAAATTCGCCCACGGTAATTTAAGTTCCACATCCATACCGACAGCCGTTTGCTTCGCGCCGACTAGCACGCCGATTTTTTTAATCGCTTGTAGAAAACCGGGCCGCAGACAGAAGCGCGGCGTCACATTTGTTCCTTTCAGCCCGGTCCAGTAGCAATGCACCGCGCCGGCGTCAGCTTCCTTCGGCCAATCGTGACTGCGAAAGTTTTCGTTGCGACGCGCGTCGAAATACCATTCCACCGCGTCCCCTTCCCAGAGATGTCCGTCGTCGCCGTTGTCAGCGGGATGGCGATCCAGCGTGCGCAGCGCCGCGTAAAACGCTTCGTCATCCCACATGTAAAAAAACTGCGCCGCGCGGTCGCGCAAGCCGGAACTTGCGTCCTTGCTGTTTCGGTTGTCCGGCTGAAAATATTCCACTGGTGTGCTGAACGCGTCTTTGAACTCGGACAGATCGCCATCAATCTTCATCTCCTTCGGCGCACGCGTCGCCACACCGCGAACGCCCTCGGCCAGTTTGGCTGCCTCCGCAAACGCCGGTGAAGCGATGAACGTTGCAATTGTCAAAAGAACCATTGGCGGGCACGTTGCGAGGGTTGTCATGTGGCGCATCCTACCATTGAGCCGCTGTGAGGCAAGCGGGTTCGGCTCTGACGCGCGAGTCAACGCGGTGTCTTCGCGAATTCTCACCAAAGAAAGTGCATTGGATGAGATAAGTCGCGCACGCAGCGCAATCAGTCCCAGGAGTGGCGACCAGAGGCATGGCCATCAGCGTCGGAATACTCGCAAGTACCAGTTCGAATTGAGCAGGAACTCGAAATCCGTCTGCACCTCCTCGAACTCAAGATGATTCAACTCCCGGTCCGCGCGCAGCCGGTCAAGATGACTGGAACGCCTCGCTTCAAAAGTCACGACCGGGTAAAACCGCGCTTCGTTCCTTGTCACCCGCATGATTTCGAGGAGCGAGCGTTTGTGGAATTCGTAATCGAGCTGGTCCTCGTAAACGAACAACAGATATGACACCAGCGTGAGATCGAATTGGCCGTCCGCAAACGGCAACTTGGGCAGGCGACCCGGGACGTAGCATTTGCCCGCGTCGGCGCGGTAATCAGCCAGGAACGCCCGATACGCCCGCTCACGATAATGTCGCAAGTTGTCCGGCGACACATAGAAATCCCAGCGGTAGGTCTTCAGGTCTCTGACGGCGTCAACGACGTGATCGAGATCGGCTTCGCAGCGCCGCTGAATCTCGTCCAGCGACAGGTCGTAAATCGCGTCGAACGCCGTCACGCGAAGGCCGGCGCGCCGCGCTTCCGCGCAAAAGGAACTGACACCCGACGCGACGTCGAGGATCGCCTTGCCCTGCAGGGCCGCGAGATCAAGCGCGAAGTAGCGCTGATACTCTTCCAGCGTGCGTCCGAGCAAAACCACTTTGTCCAGGACAAGGCCCTGTTTCATCACGCGTGAGTGTCGCCGAAACGATCTGAACGTGCGAGCCTTAGCCAACACCTGAGGATAACCGCGCAAGGATTTTTTCATGGGTTAACGGATT
>CAZNOE010000173.1:0-9879 GCA_964574525.1 uncultured Bifidobacteriaceae bacterium | reverse complement strand
CACCCCGGCCCTCTCCCCCAGGAGAGGGTGAATCGTTCACCGGTTTTCTGCGGTGTGACCGTCTCAGGTTGTTCGGGACTCTTTCAAGCGAATGGCACGAAGACAGTGACAGGCATCGCGGCTCACGAGCTTTTAAGCGACGCACAAAGCTTCTCCCTCTCCTTGGGGGAGAGGGCCGGGGTGAGGGCGAGCGTAAACACCATTTCCTTCAGAAAGGAGTTGGCCCATGCCTGAAACTCCAAAACCCTACGGCATCCTCGCCGAGTTTGAAACCACGGCGGATGTTCTGCACGCCGCGGAAAAGGTCCGCAATGCCGGATTCCGCCGCTGGGATGTGTTCACGCCGTTCCCCATTCACGGCATGGACAAGGCGATGGGCATGAAGAATTCGCCCGTCGGCTGGTTTTCGTTCCTCGGCGGTGTCACCGGTTACACCACCGGCATGCTCATGATCTGGTGGATGAATGCGGTCGATTACAAGATCCTTGTCGGCGGCAAACCGATGTTCAGTCCTTACGGCGCGTTTCCGCCCTCCTACGAACTGACCATCCTGTTCGGCGCGTTCGGTGCGCTCTTCGGCATGTTGTTCCTGAACCGTCTTCCGCGGCTTCATCATCCGCTCCTCAAGCACAAACGCTTCGAACAGGTGACGCACGACAAGTTTTTCATCGTGATTGAAACGGACGACCCGAAGTATTCTGAAACCGAAACCCGCAAGCTGCTCGAAACCACCGGCAGCAAGCACATCGAAATGGTGGAGGAGTAATGCGCTATTTCCTTTTGCTCCTCGGCGTGGGTGTAGTGCTGGTGATGCTGATCGCCGGCAAGCGGGGTGACACTTCGCGCAAGCCGCCGATTTACATTTTCCCGGACATGAAGCGGCAGCTCAAGTTGCGTCCGCAGACTGCCAACAGCTTTTTTGCGAACGGCCTAAGCTCGCAGCTGCCTCCGCCGGGCACCATTGCCCAAAGCAAACCGATGAACGTCGGCGGCCAGGAGATTTATTCGTTCGAAGATGTGCCGGTGAACACCGGACGTCCCGCCGGGGCGGGAGGAACGACGAATTTTGTGGACACCAACCCGATGCCGATCACGGCCGGCTTGCTGGCGCGTGGGCAGCAACGTTTCACGATTTACTGCGCGCCCTGCCACGGGCAGCAGGGCGATGGCAAGGGCATCACGCAGAAAATCGGCGCGATGGCGGTCGTGGGAAATTTGCACGACAAGCGCATGGTCGAAATGCCGGACGGCGAAATTTTCAACACGATCAGCAACGGCAAGAACCTGATGGGCGCATATGGACCGCAGATCCCGGTCGAGGACCGCTGGGCCATCATCGCCTACCTGCGCGCGTTGCAATTGAGCCGGCTCGGGTCGGTGGACGATTTGTCGCCGGAAGTGCGCGCCAACTTGAAGAAGTAACGTATGAGCCAGCCAGACGATTTCGACAATGTGGACCCGGTACTGCCGGTGCCTTTGGACCTAGCGAGATGGCGCAAGCTGCCGGGCCAATTGATGCTGGGTGGCGGGTTGGTCGCGGTCATTGGCGCGGTCGTCGGCTACATGCGGCACGGAAACCTGTTGGAGTTCGGCTATTCCTGGTTGGTGGCGTTCATGTTTTTCCTCAGCATCGGATTGGGCGCGATGTTCCTTGTGCTGGTGCACCACTTGTTCGACGCCGGCTGGTCGGTCGCGACGCGGCGCTTCTCCGAACACATCGCCACCCTCTTGTTTCCCTGGATGGCAATACTGTTCATCCCCATCGCGCTGCTCGCGCCGAAACTGTATCCGTGGATGACGAGCGATCCACATAGCGATCACGCGCTGCACGCCAAACAGCCCATGTTCACTTGGACCGGGTTTTACCTCATCGCCGTTGTGTGTTTCCTCGCGTGGTGGGCGGTTTCAAATCGCTTGCGTTACTGGTCGCTCAAACAGGACGAAGACGGTTCGGTTCGCTGCACGGTCAAGATGCGGTTGCACGCCTGTTGGGGCATCTGGGCGTTTGGGCTGACGCTGACCCTCGCCGCGACCATGTGGATGAAGGCGCTGCAGCACCAATGGTTCTCGACGATGTATGCGGTGATCTATTTCGCCGGCAGCGTCTGGCTGACGCTCGCCACGGTCTATGTCATCACCTTCGTCCTCGACCGGCAGCGCATTCTCACCGACGTGCTGCACGAGCACCAATTTTATTTCCTCGGCTCGCTGATGTTTGCGTTCACGGTGTTCTATGCCTATGTCCACTTCGCGCAATACTTCATCATCTGGAACGCGAACATGCCGGAGGAAACTTTCTGGTATGTCGTCCGCGAATACAATGCGCAAGGCCAGCGCAGCACCTGGTTCTTAATCGGGCTGGTCATCATCTTCGGCCATTTCTTCGTCCCATTTCTGACGCTGTTGCGGATTGATGTGAAGCACACCTTCCGGATCATGATCCCGCTCTGCGCCTGGGCCTGGCTGATGCACTTCGTGGACTTGTCGTTCAACATCCTTCCCGTTCGGCATCCCGAGGGATTTCCGATCAAATGGATCTGGCTGCCGCTGGGTTGCCTGGCGTT
This sequence comes from uncultured Bifidobacteriaceae bacterium, assembly GCA_964574525.1. Classification (GTDB taxonomy): domain Bacteria; phylum Verrucomicrobiota; class Verrucomicrobiia; order Limisphaerales; family JADLHS01; genus WYBW01. Next base: position 7,315 of record CAZNOE010000173.1, on the reverse strand, counting down.
CATGGGCGGTTTGCTCTCGCTGGTATTCCTGAAGAAGTTCGCCAGCGCTGCGCCGTTTCCCCAAAAGGACCCGCGGCTCGTCGAGGCCATGGGACTCTATCATCCCGTGCCCACGCAAATCTCCGGCGGCGAGCTGGACCAGACCGATGACCTGCGCGACGCGCCCATTCGACCGGGAGGCCACTGATGAACACCGCTGAAACCAACGACCGTTCCCAGTCCCGTTTTGCGGGATGGCCGATCCTGTTGGCAGTCGTCGGCGCGTGCCTGATTTTCGCTTTTCTCGTCGGTGAAACGAAGAAGTACACGCAACCCCCGCCGATGGACGAAGGCCGCGCCGTGTTGCGCGCGAAAGCTCTGGGTGAATTACACGCCGCCGACGCTGACGCGCTGGCGAATGTCGGGTGGGTGGATCAGGCCAAAGGAGTGGTGCGCCTGCCCATTGGCGAAGCGATGAAACTGGCCGAGCGCGAATGGCAGAACCCGGCCCAGGCCCGCTCCAATCTCATCGCCCGCGTCGAGAAAGCCACGGCGCTGCCGCCCAAAGCGCCGGAAACGCCCAGCCCGTTTGAGTAACTGTTTTCAGAGATGTCTTCGATTTGCACACGTCAGGAAAATTTGGCGGTGATGGGGGAATGGAGTTTACGCTCGCCCTCACCCCGGCCCTCTCCCCCGGGGAGAGGGAGCGAGTTGATGCGGTGCCAGCCGGTTCGGACGTCACCGTTGCAGTCTCCACTTTTCGGCCGCTCGCTTCGCAATGCACGAAACGACCGAGCGTCTTCATATCGCATGAGCACGCCGAACGGTTCACCCTCTCCTGGGGGAGAGCGTACATCTAACTTTTTTCGGCACGTTAATTCCTGTGCCCATCGCTTTGAATGAGCGTGCTGTCGTCCATACCGTCGTCGCGGTCCCAAGGCGACGCTCAAGCAACGCCTGCCGAAATTGACGCATCCTGCCGCCTGCCGATGTTCGCGCTGGTTGGCGGTGCAGCGGTGTGGTTGGTATTGAGTTCCGTGCTCGGGCTGATCGCGTCCATCAAGTTTCACTCGCCGAATTTTCTGGCCGGTAGCGCATGGCTTTCCTATGGCCGGGTTTTTCCTGCGAGCACGAATGCCTTGGTTTACGGCTTCGCCATTCCTTCCGGTTTGGCCGTTGGCTTGTGGCTGCTGGCGCGGTTGGGACGCGTGCCCCTGGCGCAGCCCTGGCTCATCGCAGTCGGCGCGAAGCTCTGGCATTTCGGAGTGTTGGTCGGGTTGATCGGGATTCTGGGCGGCGACACAACTGGCTTCGAATGGCTGGAAATGCCGCGTTACGCAGCGATCATTTTGTTCGTCGCGTTTCTCTTGATCGCCTTACCGGGCATCTTGACACATCACGCACGCAACCCCCGGCGTGAGGAGGCGAATTCATTAGGCAGCGGCGATGTCCGCCTCATGACCTCGGCGGCTACCTTGTATCCATCGCAATGGTTCGTGCTGGCGGCGCTGTTTTGGTTTCCGTGGATTTATTCGACGGCGAATCTGCTTTTGCTGGTATTCCCGGTGCGCGGCGTGGCGCAGGCGGCGATTCAGTGGTGGTATTCGGGCAATCTGCTTTTCGTCTGGCTTTCGCTCGCCGGACTGGGCGCGTCATTTTATTTCCTGCCAAAACTCAGTCCCGGCTCGCCGGGACTGCAAAGCCATTACCTCGCGCTGTTCGCGTTCCTGACGTTGATCCTGTTCGGGACGTGGGTGGGCATTCCACCCGGCGCGACGCTACCTGCGTGGATGCCGACGCTCAGCGGAGTGGCGACCGTCTCAACGCTCGTGCCACTGCTCACGGTCGGGATGATCGCCGTCCACACCGTGCGCGGCACAAAGACCGAATGTGCCGGCGGCCCGCTCTGCTTCGTGAAGTTCGGCGTCTTCTCGTTCGTGTTGTCCGGCGTGATGCTCGCCGCGTCCGCGCTTCCGGAAATCAGCCGCGTGACGGATTTCACCTGGTTCGGCACAGCGCAAAACCAATTGCGGCTTTATGGCTTCTTCGCGATGACGATGTTTGGCGGGGCCTACTACATTCTGCCGCGCGCCGTTGGAACTGAATTTCCCTTTGCAAAATTCATCCGCGTGCATTTCTGGTGCGGCATGATCGGCACGCTGCTGCTGGTGTTACCGCTGGCCGTCGGTGGGATTGTTCAGGGCGTCAAGCTGGTGAATCCGAACGTCGCATTCACAGACGTGACAAAATCCGCGCTGATGTTTCTGCGCCTCGGCACGATCGGCGAACTGTTGATCGCGCTGGGCAATCTGCTTTTCCTGTTCAACGTCCTCGCGATGATCGCGCGCTACTACCGCGAGGTTTGCACCAAGGCTTACATGGCCGTCACGGCACGATTGGAACCCACCCCTGACCCCTCCAAGGAGGGGAACGCGGAGGTGCGGGTATGAAATCGGGCGCGCTGGTTTTCCTCATTGCATTCATGGCGCTGGCCGCGTCGTGGGGCGGCTTCGTGCTTGCTCCGCAAGTCCAACTGAGCCGCAGCGTGCAGACCAATGCCCTCGGTTCGAGCGACCTTTACCCGCTGGGGCGGCCCGGTCTGGCGAAGCAGGGCTTGGAGGTTTATCGCGCCAACGGCTGCGTGTATTGCCACAGCCAGCAAGTCGGTCAGGAGCGGACGATTTGCGAAATCATGTTAACCGAGGCGGGAACGAACGCGGCGGCTGCGGCTGCGGCTATTGCGAAGCTGAATTCTGCGCTCGCAAACGGAGATGCCAAAGACTTGTTCGCAGGACTGCCGAAAATGATTTTGCAAGTGGCCGACGTGAACGCGGGCGGTCCGGCGCTCAAAACTTTGCGAGACACTGGCGCAAGAGCGGAGATGCGTATCGCTCCGCAGGGACCGGACATCGCGCGCGGCTGGGGCAAACGGCGAACCGTCGCACAAGACTACCTCTCCGACTATCCCGTTCAACTCGGCTCGCGGCGCATTGGCCCGGACCTGGCGAACGTCGGCTTGCGTCTGCCGGACGCGGACTGGCATTTGCGTCACCTCTACGCGCCACCGAATGAAGTTCTGGGATCGGCGATGCCGCCGTATCGGTTTTTGTTTGAGACGCGGAAGATCGGCCGGGAAGCATCGCCCGACGCGCTCAAGCTCTCCGGCAAACTGGCACCCGCGCCCGGTTTTGAAATTGTGCCCAAGCCCGAAGCCACCGTCCTCGTGGCGTACCTCCAAAGTTTACGGGCGGATACGCCGCTGTTTGAAGCGCCGTTGACACCTCCGCCCGGAACTGTGGCTTCGACCAATGCTTCAGGTGTTTCTACCAACGTTCCCGCAACTTCGACGAACGCACCGGCAACAGCCACCAATGCACCTAGTGTGAAGCCCTATAGCGCGAGCGAACTTCTTAGTCGTCCCAAATGAGCGCTGAATTTCAAAATACCGCCAAGACCGAGTCCGAGCCGGCTTCCACGCTCACGGCCTTGCCCGTATGGTTGATCGTCTTCATGCTGGGTGTGACGTACTGGGGCGCTGTCTATTTCGACAAGCACGGCGGATGGTTCGAATCGAAGGTTTACGCTCCGTTCAACTCGTTGGCTGAACTGGAGCGACGGCAGCCTCCGGTTCCTGGCGTTGACCCGCGCGGCAAACAAGTCTTTGAGCTGACCTGCGCACTGTGCCACAACACAGCGGGTACTGGCAATCCAAACCAAGCCCCGCCGATGGATGGGTCGGAATGGGTTACTGGCAGCATCGAACGGCTCATCCGCATACCGCTGAACGGACTGGAAGGTCCGATAACAGTGAAAGGCCAGCAAATGACCTTTTCCTCTTCCATGCCCGCCATGGGCGCCTCGCTAACCGAAGAGGACCTCGCGAAACTGCTCACGTACATCCGGCAGGCTTGGAGCAACAAGGCGTCGCCCGTGACCGTCGAGCAAGTCAAGAAGGTCCGGGCTGAAGTCGGCAACCGCACGCAGCCTTGGAATGCGGCGGAATTGCAAAAGATGGAGTAGGGCCCTGATTAGAGATCGATGACATGAAAGCCTCTGGGTCTCGTCACCTTTGATCCGATCTCCTCGCTTCAACTCTCCAAATTGCCCAGGCGGCGTGTTCGGCAACCAACGGGTCAGGATCGTGTCTGGCGCGTTCCAGAGCTGGCAAGACTGATTCATCACCGACATTACCTAACGCCACGCAAACGTTTCTCAAAAACCCGCGACGCCTGGCGCGTAGGATTGGTGTGCCGGCAAAACGCGCTTTGAAACCTGGTTCATCCAGCTTGAGCAATTCCACCAAGTCCGGCGTGGCCAGCTCGGGCCTCGCGTAAGCTTTCATCAAGCTGCCTTCGCGCGCGAACCGATTCCAAGGACAGACGGCAAGACAATCGTCGCAGCCGAAAATGCGGTTGCCGATGGCGGGGCGCAGTTCGACGGGAATCGGGCCTTTCAATTCGATTGTCAGGTAGGAGATGCAGAGCCGCGCGTCGAGTTGGAACGGTGCGGTGATTGCCTGGGTCGGACACGCCGCGAGGCACCGCGCGCACGAGCCACAACGATTTTTTTCCGGCGCATCGGCTTCCAGTTCCAGCGTCGTCAGGATTTCGGCCAGGAAAATCCAGTTGCCGAGTTTTCGACTGATGACATTGGTGTGTTTGCCAATGAAGCCAACGCCCGCGCGTTGGGCGAAATCGCGTTCCGGCATTGGGCCGGTATCCACGTACCAAAGCGAACGCGTGCCTGTGCCGCCGAGTTGATTCAGGAAATCCTTGAGCGCCCTCAAGCGTTCGCCCAACACGTCGTGATAGTCATTGAAACGGGCGTAGCGGGCGATGAGGCCGTGATGCGTGATGCGTGATGCGTGATGCGTTACCGGGCTTGGACTGTGGTAGCTCCCCGCCAGCACAATTACACTCCGTGCGCCGGGCAGCACGAGTTGCGGATTCACACGCTTGGCTGCATTTCGTTCGAGGTAGGCCATTTCGCCGTGGCGCCGGGCGTTGAGCCAGTGCTGAAACTGCGGCGCGGTAGCCGGCGGTAGGGCCGTGGTGAAACGGCAGTCGTCGAAGCCCAGTTCGCGGGCGCCTTGCCGGATGGCCTCCTTCATCGGTGCGCTGACAGGGCGAGACGAAACTGGTGGATCACCTGTTGCGCGACCTCCCGGAGCGAGCGCATCTCGGTGTTCACCAGGACGTCCGCCTGACGGTAAGACGGCTCGCGGACGGCCAGGAGCGAGCGGACTTTTTCCAGGGGATCGGATTCGTTCAACAGCGGGCGATGGGCCTGACTGCGAACGCGTTCCCAGATTTTTTCCGGCGAGGACCAAAGGCAAATCACCAGTGCGTGCGTCTTGAGGCTGGCCAGGTTGGCCGGATTCACCGGCAGCCCTCCGCCGGTGGCGATCACGGTCCGGGTTCGATGAGTGAGTTCTTCGACCAGCCGGCTTTCCCGCTCGCGGAAAACCGCCTCACCCTCTTGCGCAAAAATATCCGTGATGGGCTTGCCGGCGCGCGCGATGATGACGTCGTCCGTGTCGAGAAAAGTGAAATGCAGTTGATCGGCAACGAGTCGTCCGACGGAAGACTTGCCGGTGCCCATAAAGCCAATGAGAGCGATGTTATCAATGCGACGCGCGGTGCTCACAGGAATGAGTTAGACGATTTGAGAAGGATTGACACGCAGTTTCTCGCTGGCGGATCAGTTCCACTCACGATCGCAAGCTCTCCTATCGCGGAGTTGGAACTCCGCGATCCTTCAACGGTTAAATCATGAAATCGAACGGTGCCAGGGGTTCCTGCTGTAACTTGCGCTCGCGCTCGAGCAGTTCGAGCAGCGTCGTGCGTTCCATGATCTCCACGACGGCTTCACGGACGTCCTTCATCACGCTACGAATGGCGCAGCGCGATTCATCGGGACAGGAACATTTTTCGTAGAAGCGTTCGCTCACGCAACTCACCGGCGCGAGCGGGCCTTCGATGTGGCGGACGATTTCGGCCAGGGTGATTTCTTGAGGCGCTCGCCGGAGCCGATAACCACCCGTGACTCCCCGCTTGCTTTCAACGATCCCGGCAGATTTAAGATCGTTGAGGATTTGTTCGAGGAACCGCTTCGGGATGTTCTGTCGCCGCGAAATCTCCTGGATCCGAACGACTGAGTCGTCTTCCTGGAAATCGCGGGCAAGAACGAGCAGTGCCCGTAACGCATATTCGCCACGAACTGAAAGTTTCATGCCCAGAGCTTTGCAATGTCCATAGTAGGAGTCAAGATTAACTTAAAACTCATTCACAAACCCAATTATTGTTGGAATTAATATAATCTATTGACATGGTAGAGATTAAACCTATTCTGGTCGTGTTTTGAGCGAGAACTGTATGACGGCGACGGAAAATTCGAGCAGGCCCGGAATGCCAGCTACGCAAGAAGCCTGGGTTGATGCAGTGCGCCGACACGTCGGTTCGCTCCGTTTCGGCGTGGCAGATTGTCGTCCACGACGCCCGCTTCGTGCAGATCGAGCGCACGGAGAAAATTCGGTTCGACAAAATCGAGACTAGATGACTTCGCCAACCGGACCAGCCGGAGGCTCGAACCAAAACCTACCGCGTCCCACCTGACTAAGAGCGGCGTGGAAAAAGAGAAATCGAAATGAAATTGATTCGATCATTCGCGGTCGCTGCGATCCTGGCAACACAAGTTGGGTTGAGCGGCGCCTACGCCCAGGACCAGGAAATCGACGTGAAGGCACTCTTGCGGCGCATTGAAGAGTTGGAACGGAAGGTTAAAGTTCTGGAAGGTAGTCGCAAAGCTGATGCGGAGGAGAATGCCGCCAAATCGCAGCCTGTCGCAGAGCTGGAACAAAAAGTGAAGATCCTGGAACGCAATCGCGAACTGGAGGCGGAAGCCGCCGCGGAAAAAAGCAAGCAAGCCGCGCGCGTATCAATTGACGCGAATGGACTCAACGTCAGTTCGGCGGATACGAACTTCGTGTTCAAATTGCGCGGCGGATTCCAGGTGGATGGCCGGTTCTATCCGGGCGACTCGCCGGCCAAAGACACTTTCCTTCCGCGGCGCGTGCGTCCGATCATGGAGGGGACTGTGTTCAGCAAGTTCGATTACCGCCTGATGCTCGACTTCGCCAGCGGTTTTTCGAGTTCGACATTCAATAACGGCAACGTTTTGGATGCTTACATCAATTACCGGTTTCTGCCGGAACTCCAACTGCAAGTGGGCAAATTCAAAGAGCCGGTCGGCCTGGAGCGGTTGCAATCCTGGAACAATCTCTTGTTCATCGAACGAGGGCTTCCGACCTACCTCGTGCCCAATCGCGATACCGGCA
>CAZNOE010000172.1:0-9896 GCA_964574525.1 uncultured Bifidobacteriaceae bacterium | reverse complement strand
GGCATCATCCAGAAGTTGTATGCAGATTGGAATACACCGGTAAAAGCGAACCAGGTTATCGCGCAACTCGACCCCGCGACTTACAAGGCGGCGGTCATGCAGGCCGAAGGCGACCTCGCCAACACCAAGGCCAACCTGGAGTTGTCGCAAATCCAGGCCAGGCGCGCCGAACAGTTGTTCAAGGATAAGCTGATTTCCGAATCCGAACACGACACCGCCATCGCCAACCTGCATCAGGCGCAGGCGATGGTTCAAATCAAGGAGGCGTCGCTCGCCAATTCGAAAGTGAACCTGGAACGTTGCACGATTTACTCGCCCGTGGACGGCACCGTCATTTCCCGCAACGTGGACATCGGACAGACCGTCGCGGCGAGCCTTTCCGCGCCCACGTTGTTCATCATCGCCAACGACCTGTCCCACATGCAGATTGACGCCAACGTCTCGGAGGCCGACATCGGGACTGTGGAGGAAGGACAAAGCGCGACCTTTACGGTGGATGCGTTTCCGGACCGCCCGTTCACGGGCAAAGTCAGGCAAATCCGCAACTCGCCCATCACGATCCAGAACGTCGTCACCTACGACACGGTCATTGATGTGAGCAATCCCGATTTGAAACTCAGGCCGGGCATGACGGCTAATGCTTCCATCATCACCGCGCAGCGAAACGGCGTGTTGCGCGTCCCCAATCTGGCGCTGCGTTTCAAACCACCCGAGCCGTCCACGAATAAAACTTTTGCCGCAAAACTCCTTGCGAAGATCGGCCTGGGCAAGGAAACCAAATCCGCCGTGACTAACACCGTGCTGGTCGCGGCGGCGGGCGGCACGAATAACATGGCGACGCCGGAGAATGCGGCACCGCCCCTCACTGGCAACGAGCCGCCCGCCGAATTGATGCGGCGGGTGCGCGAGATGCGCGAGCGTGGCGAGGAAGTGCCGCCGGAAATCGGCGCAAAGGTGCGGGAGTTCTTTCAGAGTGGCGCGATGCAACGATCCGGCGGCGGTGGACCGGGAGAAGGCGGTTCCCGGCGCGGTGGCGGCGGGGCCGGTTCACGTCCGCGGACGGCGCAGCCTTCCTCGCGTACCGTCTATTTGCTAACCACGAACACGCCACCCGGCGGACGCGAGCCAGTCCCGATGCCTCAGGCCGCGCGCATCAAAACCGGCATCAGCGACGGCGCATTTACGGAGGTCACCGACGGTCTGAAAGAGGGCGACACCATTATCACTGCGGTGAAGCTGCCGCCTGCCCAGGCTGTGGCCGCGCCGCCGCCGGGCGGCTCGAGTCCGTTTGGCGGCGGAGGTTTTCGTCGTCCGTAAGCTGGTTTATGCGATCGGACCATTTCCTTGTTGTGGCTCTACTCTGTGAAAAGGTAGCTGACCGAACCCACCCCCGGCCCCTCCCAGGAAGGGAGCAGACGTTCGGTCGCACACGACGAGTTCCCCTCCTGGGAGGGGCCGGGGGTGGGTTGCTCTGGATTTCTCCTGCAATTGAAACATGAAACCGGTCATTAAACTCGAGGACATCCACAAGACCTATCAGACCGGCGAGGTCGAGGTGAAAGCAGTGTGCGGCGTTTCGTTGGAAATCAACCAGGGCGAGTTTGTGGCGCTGATGGGCGCCAGCGGCTCCGGCAAGTCCACCATGATGAACATCATCGGCTGCCTCGACCGGCCCACGCGGGGAAAATATTTTCTCGACGGAATTGATGTCTCACAACTCGACCGCGATGAGTTGGCGGACATTCGCAATCAGAAAATCGGTTTCGTCTTCCAGGGCTTCAACCTGCTCGCGCGCACGTCCGCCTTGGAAAACGTCGAGTTGCCGATGCTTTACACACGGCAGCGGTCGGACGGCGGCAGCCAGCGCGAACGGGCGATGGATGCGCTCAAGACCGTCGGCCTCACCGACCGCGCCGATCACAAGCCCAATCAGCTCTCCGGCGGCCAGCAACAGCGCGTCGCCATCGCCCGCGCGCTGGCCAATCGCCCGGCGCTCCTGCTCGCCGACGAACCGACCGGCAATCTCGACAGTCAGACCAGCGTCGAGATCATGGGTGTGTTTCAAAAACTGAACGAGCAGGGCATCACCCTCGTCATGGTCACCCACGAACTGGACATCGCGCACTACACGAAACGGATGGTGGTGATGCGGGACGGCAAAGTGGTCAGCGATACGGCGGTGGTCGAGCGGTTTTTCGCGGAGTCGGAATTGCGAAAATTGAAAGAAGCGCAGCAAGCAGTGCAACTGGAGGCGTGATTCATGAACGCAGGAACATCCAACATCCAACATTCAGCATCCAACACCCAATGGGTCTCTGCGCGAATCATTGGATGTTCGACGTTGGATGTTGGTTGTTGGATGTTCCTTTCCTGCCAGCCATGAGAATCTGGGCCACGATAAAAATTGCGTTGCGAGCTTTGCGTCGGAACAAATTGCGCACCGCCCTGACGATGCTCGGCATCATCATCGGCGTGGGCGCGGTGATCGCCATGGTCGGCATCGGCAATGGGGCGAAGGCCCAGGTCCAGGCGCGCATTGCGGCGCTGGGCCAGAACGTTCTCCTGGTTTTTGCCGGCGATTTCCGGCGCGGCGGCGTGTCGAGCGGCTTCGGCAGCGCGGGAACGCTGACGGTGGAGGATGCGCTCGCGATCCAAAACGAAGTTCCGGGCGTCGCCGCGGTCAGCCCGGAAATCCGCACGGGCGGCCAGATCGCCTTTGGCAATCAGAACGTGAACAGTTCCGTTCAGGGAGAAGGCGTGGATTACCTCACCATCCGCCAGTGGGACCTGGCCGATGGCGACAACTTCACCGAAGCGGACGTCCGCAGCGCGGCCAAGGTGGCCATCATCGGCAAGACCACCGCGGACAAGCTGTTCGGCGGCGAGGACCCCGTGGGAAAAACCATCCGCATCCGTAACGTGCCGATCAAAATCCTCGGAGTCCTCAAACCCAAGGGATCCTCGATGATGGGTTCCGACCAGGATGACACTGTGATTCTGCCCTATACCACGGCCATGCGGCGCATCGCCGGCACCACCACGCTGCGCAGCATCAATGTCTCTGCCACCAGCGGGGACCGAATTATCGACGTGCAAAACAGCATCACCGAGCTGCTCCGCCAGCGGCATCGAATTCAAGCGGGCCGTGAGGACGACTTCACCGTTCGCAATCAGCAGGAACTCTCCGAGGCCATGACGGCCACCACGGAAACAATGACGGCGCTGCTCGCGGGTGTCGCCGTGATCTCGTTGATCGTCGGCGGCATTGGCATCATGAACATCATGCTCGTGAGCGTCACCGAGCGGACGCGCGAAATCGGGATCCGCATGGCCGTGGGCGCGCGCGGACGCGATGTTCTGCTTCAGTTTCTCATCGAAGCGGTGACGCTCAGTTCCATCGGAGGATTGGTGGGAATCGGGACGGGGATAGGTGGGGCGAAGTTGATCACGGTTTGGAAACAATGGCCCACACTTGTTTCGGTTGACTGGATCGTCATCGCGTTTGTGGTCAGCGCGGCGATCGGCGTTGCCTTTGGTTTTTATCCTGCGCACAAGGCCTCTCGTCTCGATCCGATTGAAGCGCTGCGGTATGAGTGAAATGGAACATCCAACATCCAACCTCCAACGCCCAACAACCAATGATCCGATTCGCTGGTTACTTGGGGCGTATCCGCACACTGCCCCCAGTGGAGCGCGACCGGTCCCCGGTCGCAGCGGGTGGATAGCAATGAGAGCGTTGGAAAATCTGGACGTCTTCCGGTGTGCGTCAGCGCTGCGGGCGAGGGACCGCCCGCGCTCCGGGGCAGTGTGCGGATGCGCCCGGTTACTTGGATGTTGGACGTTGGATGTTGGAGGTTGGATGTTTTCCGATTCAAATCTGGCGCGAGTTCGATGAGCGCCGAAATTCTTCCAACGCACACACCGGTGTTGTTCAATGCTGCCGTGAAACGCGCTGCGGAACTTCTCCAGGCGGGCGATGTCGTCGCGCTGCCGACGGAGACGGTTTACGGCCTGGCCGCCAATGCGTTCGACGCGCAGGCGGTTTCGCGGATTTACGAAATTAAAGGCCGCGCGGCGCACAATCCAATCATCGTCCACGTCGCCAGCGTGGAGATGGCAAGGCGTTGCGTCGCGAACTGGCCGACACTCGCTGACAAGCTGGCGCGCGCGTTTTGGCCCGGACCGCTGACCCTCGTTTTGCCGAAAGCCAAAGAAATTCCCGACATCGTCACGGCGGGCGGTCCGACGGTGGGCGTGCGCTGGCCGAGCCATCCGTTCATCCAGACCGTGATTCGCGAGTGCGGTTTTCCGCTGGCCGCGCCGAGCGCAAATCTGTCCAACCGCGTTTCACCGACAAACGCTGATCACGTGCAGCACCAGCTCGGCGGCAAGCTCCGGCTCATCGTGGATGGCGGACAGTCACACGTCGGTATCGAATCCACCGTGCTCGATCTTACCGCCGCTCCACCGCGCCTGTTGCGCCCGGGAATGATCCATGAACAGGCGTTGCTGGCGGTGACGGGTGAGTTGACTTTGGGTTTCGGCGGCAGCGAGGAAGTTCTGAAAAGCCCCGGCTTGCTGCCGAAGCATTACGCGCCGAAAGCGAAGCTGCTTGTGTTGGCCTGGCGCGACGATCACGACTTGAACGTTCAACTCTCAACTTTCAACTTTCAACTCTCGCGAACCCACGTCATCGCGCACACGCAGATTCCTTCCGGCGCGGGTTTTGGCCGCGTCTCGGTCATCCCGCACGACGCGGAGGCGTTTGCCCGCGCGCTTTACGCGGAACTGCATCGCTGCGACGAGGCGGGCGCGGAGTTGATCGTCGTGGAAGCCGTTCCCGAAACCGGTGAATGGCGGGCGATTGCGGACCGTCTGAACAGAGCGGCGGCCAGTTGACGAAAGGCAGCCAATACCCCAAGCTTCGCAGCCAATGAGATTGTTACTCGTTATGTTAGCCACAGTGGGAGTGGCAACGACTGTGGCGGCACAGTCCAATTCGGTCCCAATCCGGAGTCTGTCGCTGGATGAGTCTATTCAGACGGCGCTCGCCCACAACCTCGACTTGCAGATCGAGCGCTACAACCCGCGACTCAGCCTCTACGGTTTGCGGGCCGCGTATGCGGGTTACGATCCGCTGTTCTCCGTTTCGGGCCAACATGATTCCAGCCTGTCCGGTGGCGGCCGCGATCCCGTCACGCAATTGGTCAGTCCACCCTCGATCAGTGATGACGATAGCTTCAGGAGCGGCATCACCGGCGGGCTGCTGCCGTGGGGAACGACGTACAGCGTCTCGGGGAACATTCAGGAAGCCTACGGGACGACCCCCGGAGGTCCATTTGACAACACACGCGGCGCGGTGAGCACCACGTTAAGCCAGCCGCTCCTAAAAAACTTCTGGATTGACGGTACTCGGCTCAACATCTCGATCGCAAAAAACCGGCTGACCTATTCCGAGCAGGGGCTGCGCAAGCGGATCATGGACACCATCCAACTCGTGGAAAGGGCCTACTACGACCTGATCGCCGCCCGCGAAAACGTAAAGGTGCAGGAACAGGCATTGCGGTTGGCGGATCGTCTGTTGTCGGAAAACAAGCGAAGAGTGGAAGTCGGCGCGCTGGCGCCGCTCGATGAAAAGCAAGCGGCATCGCAGGTGGCCGCGCGCCGTGCCGATTTGCAGACCGCCCAACAACAACTGGCTGTCGCACAAAACACACTCAAATCGCTGATGAGCGACAAGTACCAAGAACTTCATGACACGGACCTCGACCCGACGGAGAGCCTGGCCGCGCCCATCCAGATTTTCAACCTGCAGGATAGTTGGGGCAAAGGCATGAGCCTGCGACCGGACTTGTTGCAAGTGAAATTGGACCTGGAACGGCAGGGCATTCAGTTGCGCTATGACAAAAACCAACTTTATCCGCAGTTGGATTTGTTCGGCACCTACGGTCACAGCGCCGGCGGCGTGGCGAGGGAATTCAGTGACGGCTTCGATCAGCTTCGCCAGGGCAACCAACCCTTTTACACTTACGGCGCCCGGCTTTCGGTTCCGCTCGGCAACGTCGGGGCGCGCAACGCTTACAAATCAAGCAAGGTCACGCTCGAACAGATTCTGCTGGCTTTGAAAAAGACCGAGCAGGGCATCCTCGTGGAAATTGACAATGCCGTTATCGCGGCCCGCACCAGCTACGAGCGCGTCGGTTCGACGCGCGAGGCCCGGCTTTACGCAGAGGCGGCGCTCGAGGCCGAGCAGAAAAAACTGGAGAACGGAAAAAGCACGAGCTTCGTGGTTTTGCAGTTGCAGCGCGACCTGACGGCGGCGCGCTCGGCCGAAATCGGTGCATTGGCCGACTATAACAAGTCTCTGGCCGACCTGGCCCACAGCGAAGGCAGCACGCTCGAGCGGCGGAAGGTGGATGTTAATGTGGTGAAGTAGGGAGCGCCGTTTAGCCCAGGCCCTTCAGCAACCAATCCGCGTTGCCCACAAAATCTGCTGCCATCTGGGACGCGTCATCCGCCTTGATCGGAAGGTATTTCCCCGTCGCCTCGGCCAGAGTTGCGCCGGACAGGTTGCGCAGCGCGGCTTTGGCTTCGAAGATTCTGTTTTTGCGATTGGCTGCGAGTTCGCCGGCGGCGATGACTTCTTCGCCGGGCTGGACCGGGTTCAGGTAACGCACGGTGAGTTCAGCGCAAAAGGCGAACTTTCGCGTACCCACGGCACAGGCCCACACCATGACTTCATCAAGAACAGTGGCAATCAAGCCGCCGTGCATGACGCCTTTGAAGCCAATGTGCACCGGCTTGGGACGAAAGTGGGTTTGCACAATGCGTCCGTCGGTCTCGAACCGCAGCCGCAGGCCGGCGGCGTTGGATTCTCCGCAAACGAAACAGGAATGGGTGTGCGGCAGCTCACGCATCGCGGGGAATTGGTCACGAGCCGATCGCGTCAGGCAAGCGAATTCTCGGCACAGTGCGCTATGAACGCGTCCCCGGGGAAGCAGTGGCGCAAGCCTCTGGCTTGTCCCGCGCTGCGGGATGTCGCCAACCTTCCAGGTTGGCGGAAGCGACAATTCCCCGAACTGGGCCACCACCCGGAGGCTTGGTGACACGCACGCAAGCTGAAAGCTCGCGCCACTTCGCGGGGCCAAGATGCATCCCACGCGTTCGAGCGAAGGAATTTTTCCGCTAATTCTTTCCCGGCGGTGATTAAAACCACCAAGGTTGCCGTCCAAGGCACATGGTTGAACCGGCTTCTTCCCGTTCACGCGTTACTGCCGATGGCAAGTTTTTCCGCCGCGGCGCGGAAAAGTTTTACGCCAAAGGTCTGGCCTACGGCCCGTTTGCGCCCAACGCGCTCGGAGAACCATTCGCGTCGCCGGAGCAGACCGCCCGGGACTTCGCGCTTATCCGCGAGGCGGGTGCGAACCTGCTGCGCGTTTATCATGTTCCGCCGCGCTGGTTTCTCGATCTGGCCGCGCAAAACCAACTCCTGCTGCTCGTGGACATCCCGTGGGACAAACACCTGTGCTTTCTCGATTCCGCTGGGCACCGCGAGGCAGCGCGCGACGCCGTGCGCCGCGCCCTGTACGCTTGCGCTCGTCACCCGGCAGTATTCGCGTACAGTGTTGCCAACGAAATTCCGCCCGACATCGTGCGGTGGAGCGGCGCCCATGCCGTGGCGGACTTCATTGACGAACTCGTGCTGGAAGCAAAGCAGGTTGATCCTGAGTGCCTCTGCACTTTCACGAATTATCCGCCGACGGAATTTCTGCGGCCCCAACGCCTGGACTTTCTTTGTTTCAACGTCTATCTGCACCAGCCGCAGCCGTTCAAGAACTATCTCGCGCGCCTGCAAATGATCGCGGACGCCAAGCCGCTCGTGCTGGGCGAATTCGGCATTGATTCGTTGCGCGAAGGCGAAACGCAAAAGTGCGCGATGCTCCATTGGCAAATCGAGCACGCCTTCCGCGGTGGCCTGGCGGGCGCCGTCGTGTTCAGCTTCACTGACGATTGGTTTCGCGATGGCCGCCAGATTGACGATTGGAAAATGGGCCTTACGACGGTGGACCGGCAGCCGAAGGAATCCTTCCGTGTGGTGCAACAGATGTTCCGTGCCGCGCCGCGCTTTCCGCTCGCCAGGCAACCGAAGGTCTCGGTCGTCGTCGCGAGTTACAACAGCGACCGGACGCTCCCGACCTGCCTCGATTCGCTCGAGAAGCTCAACTATCCCGATTACGAAATCATCCTGGTGGACGACGGTTCGACCGATACCACCGCGCAAATCGCGTCGCACCGCCCGCGCGTGCGTTTTGTCCGGCACGATCGCAACCGCGGTCTGTCCGTGGCGCGCAACGCCGGAATCGCCGTGGCGCAGGGCGAGATCATCGCTTTCACCGACGCGGACTGCCGCGCGGACGAGGACTGGCTTTACTACCTCGTGGGCGACTTGCTCGACAGCGATTTCGCCGCGATGGGCGGGCCGAATCTGTTGCCGCCGGAGGATTCCGCCGTGGCCACGGCGGTGATGGCGTCACCCGGCGGCCCGGCGCACGTGATGCTCGACGATCGCCAGGCGGAACACATTCCCGGCTGCAATATGGCGTTTTACAAATGGGCGCTCGCCGAGATCGGCTGCTTCGATCCGATTTTTTACAAGGCCGGTGACGACGTGGACATCTGCTGGCGGCTGCAACACGCGGGTTGCAAAATCGGTTTCAGCCCGGCGGCATTCGTGTGGCACTACCGCCGCTCGAACGTCGGCGCGTATCTGATGCAGCAACGCGGCTATGGCGAAGCCGAGGCGCTGCTCGTGCGCAAGCATCCGGAATACTTCAACGCGTTCGGTGACAGCATCTGGCGGGGGCGGATTTACACACCGTCGAAGTTTGGCGTGCTACTGCGCGCTCCGATCATCTACCGTGGAGTTTTTGGCAGCGCGCCGTTTCAGACCCTCTACGCTTCCGAGCCGGCGTTGACGCTGATGCTCTTCACCACACTCGAATATCACGTGCTGGTGACGCTGCCGTTGTGGGTCCTCTCAGCCATGTTCCATAATCTGCTGCCACTGGCCATCGCGAGTTTGATGTGCTCGCTCGGCATCTGCGCCGCGGCGGGCGCGCAGGCCTCGTTGCCAAAAGGTCGGACGCGCTGGTGGTCGCGGCCCCTGGTGGCGCTGCTGTTTTTCCTCCAGCCGATTGTGCGCGGATTGGAAAGATACGAAGGGCGCTTGCGCCTGGGCCCGCCCACCGAGCCTTCGCGGGAAACGCTCGACTCCGTGACTTTGCGCGAGGGAGTCGAATCGCTCAACGAAGTCTGTTATTGGGCAGAGCGCCGCGTGGAGCGCGTTGAATTCGCCGCGCAGGTCATTGAAGCACTCAACCGCCAGGGCTGGCCGAACCGCACAGACATCGGCTGGAGCGAATTCGACGTGGAAATCTACGGCAACCGCTGGAGCCAGGTGCAGCTCACGACCGTGTCTGAAGATCACCCGCGCGGGCGGCAGTTGATCCGCTGCCGGTTGCGGGCGCGGTGGTCGTTGCAGGCCCATGTGGCGTTCTGGTCGTTGCTGGGGCTGGACTTGCTGGTGATTGGGTTTTTCTTCAACTGGCTGAACGGGCTGGGATTGTTGCTGTTGACGCTCCCGGCGTTTGCCTGGTTTCTCCGGCGGCAGAAACGAAGCCTGCAAAGCCTCGTCATCGTGTTCCTCGATGAACTCGCCAAGCAGTGGAAGCTCATCAAAGTGGCTTCGAGCCAGGCCGGTGGGACGACTCCGACGCCCAGGCCAGAGCCAATCCGTGTGGAACTTCCGAAGCCAATCCAAGCCGCCCCTTCGCCCGCGAGTCAAGCTCCCGCCGCATGACGGAGCGCCGAACTCCGTTTCTGCGCGGGAACCAATC
>CAZNOE010000171.1:0-9909 GCA_964574525.1 uncultured Bifidobacteriaceae bacterium | reverse complement strand
GCCATCCTGGCGGCGCTGCTGCTGCCCGTGCTCAGTCGCGCCAAGGAAAAAGCCAGGGCAACTTCCTGTCTGAACAATCTCAAGCAGTGGGGACTGGCCACACAGATTTATGCGGTAGATAACAGCGACTTTCTGCCTCCCGACGGGACGCCGAATCCCAGTGACAGCAATACGAACACGGGATGGTATATCCAATTGCCGCAGGTATTGGGCATCCCGCGATATCACGACATGCCGTGGCGAAAGGATGCCACCGCCGACGTGGGGCGAAGCGTTTGGATTTGCCCCAGCAACCCGCGCCGTAGCAACGGAAACAATCTTTTCCATTATTGCCTCAACGAAAATGTCAACGGCACTGGCTCGGGCAATCGCCCGGTAAAGATCTCTTCCTTGAAAAACCACTCAGCGATAGTCTGGCTTTACGATAGCAAGAATTTGCCGGCAGTTGGCACACCCAACTTCGTTCATACCAATCTCCACAGCGGCGGTGCCCAGTTCACTTTCCTGGACGGCCATTCGCGACGGTTCAAGAACACCGACTACTGGGATTTTGCTGCAAGCAAGGGCCGCACGGACAATCCCGGGTTAGTTTGGTTTCCCTGAACGGCTGGTCACGAAAACACCGCAAAGTGGCGTCTCACTGGCGCGGCACGAAGCCGGCTTGCGTCATGACTTCCTGCCCGCGCGCCGACTGCACAAACTTGATGAAATCCCGCGTGGTGGGCGCTTCCTTTCCTTTGTTCGTGTAAAGCCGCAGCATCCTGGTATAGGGATACTGGCCTTTGTTCACGGCCTCGACGGTCGGCGCCACTCCGCCGATGGAGACGGGTTTCACACCTGCGGTCTTCGCCAGGGTGATGCTCGAATACCCAACGCCATTCGGGTCCTGCGCCACCGCTTGGACGATGGCCGCGTAGTTCGTGGACATTTTTGAACCTGCGGCGTAGTGCTTGTTTTCCATGGCAAGTTCCTGAAAGCCCAGATACGTCCCCGAAATCGGATCGCGGATGTGCAAATGAATCGGCGCTTCCGGCCCGCCAACGTCTTTCCAGTTTTGGGCCGTGCCGGTAAAAATGTCCCGCACCTGGTCGCGCGTCAGATTCGCGACCGGATTGGCGGCATTGACGACCACCGCCACGCTGTAGGCGCCGATGACGTATTCGTTCAACTCGATGCCCAGATTATGGGCCAGTTCCTGTTCCTCCTTCAGCACCTCGCGGGAAGCGGCGGCGATGTCGCATTGGCCGACCCGCAAGGCCGCCAGCCCGTACATTGTCGCTTTCGGCTCGATCTCAAAATCAGCCCCCGAATGCTCCTTCTTGTATTCCGCGATCAGCCGTGGCGCCAGTTCCTCGCCAATCGTGTTTGAGCCTTTGATGATGACCTTGCCTTCGCTCCGCCTCGCCGCTGGAACTTCCGGCGACTCCTTTCGCGCCGGGCAACCCGCGACCACCAGACCGAGCAGGAACAAAGTGACGCCCCTGACCAGCCTCTTGGTCCGGGAGCGAAGACCTGCAACGCAGAGGATTCTTTTCATGGCGTGTCCTTCCGTTCAATGGGGTGATGATTTCGCGCTTACCTTTATTGGCTGCGGTAAATATATCAAGGCGAAAAAATGGTTGGGTTGCGCAGCAAGGCGGCGCGTTGCTGCCGATGCCGCCGGTCGGACTTACAGCAAACGTTTGTTCGGAGAAAATATTCTTCAGACTGGTTTCGTGAATGCGCCGGCCCTGATGACGAGGGGCCGTTGGGGATGATGTCCCCGTAACCCGCGGCCAAACGAGACGCGGGTTACGGGACAACGCGTACTCGATAAAGCCGGTTGCTCGGGGTCAAAGCGTCCAACTTGCTGGCGGTGTTACTGACTCCGATTACGTCGCCGGGGAGAGCGGTCCAGTTGGAAGGCGTCAGGTTTGGATTGAATTCCACGCGATAAGTCGTGTTCGACACTGCGGTCCAAGTGAGCTTGAAGTTGGTCCCGGAAATCTCCGGCGGGAAAAGCATCGGCGGCGGAATGGCGGTGAAGACATCCGTGACGCGGACGATGACGGAGGTCGGGCTGTTGCTCAACTGCATCGTGACTACGTTGGACGGGTAGGAGAAATTGCTGAACGTGCTGTTGCGTGTGCCGGCGGTCAGGACGGTGAACGAGTCGTTAAGTGCGGGAGAAAAGCCGTTGGTCAAGTCAACACTGAGTGCGCCGTTCAACGTCACCGCGCCGGCGACTTGAAGTTGTCCATGACCCGTGCCCGCCGTCGTGCCGCCGAGGGCGCAGTTGAGCAACGCATTGGAGGAGGAAACATAGCCGCCGTTCGCCGCGAGAATTCCGCTGCGGATGTCCACCGTGCCGGAGTTGGTGAAGCTCACGCCGCTGGGAACAGTCGTAGTCCCGGCGTTGGCGGACTTGCGGAACGTGCCGGCGTTATCAAACCGGCAGCCGCCGCCGCCGAAGAAAAATGCGGCGGTGTTCTGGGCATGGAACAACCCGCCCGCGCGGTTGGTGATGACGCCGCTGCCCAAGATGAAATTATTCCCGGTGCCGGTCCAGAGAACGGTCCCGCCGTTTTCCAGCGTGCGGGGGTTCAAAGAAACCGAGCTTGGAGGAGCAATGTTCAGCGTCGCTCCTGCCGCAATGATTGTCCGCCCGCCGCCGCTCATCGTGCCCGCCGGCCAATTCATCACGTTGGCGATTGTCATCGTGCCCGTGCCGCCCAACGTGCTGCTGCCCAGAACCAGATCCAGGTTTTCCACCGTCAGGCTCGCATTAGCAGTGACGATGCCGCCGTTGAGCTTGTAAAGCCCCGCGCCGTTGAGTTGCGCGCCCGCGTTCAGCGTGAACGTGCCGCCGGTCCATTCCACAAGGGTTGTGGCCGGCGCGGTGAATGTGCCGCTGGCCGAGCCGCCCGCCGCCAGCCGGTTCGTGGTTCCCGAAGAAAGATTGACCGCGCCGCTGTTGTTGAAGCTGCCACTGCATAGCAGGGTGCCGGTCTGAATTTCCACCGTGCCGGCATTGTTGAAACTCATTCCGCTTGAGACGGTCGTGGTTCCGGCAGTGGCCGACTTTCGGAATGTGCCGGCGTTGTCCAATCGTCCGTTGGCGATGCCGCCACCGAGTCCGACAGCATTCTGGGCATGGAACAACGCCCCGGCGCGATTGGTGATCACCGCGCCGGAGTTCAGAGCGATTACCCCGGCGCCGGTCCAAAGAATCGTCCCGCCGTTTTCCAACGTGCGGCTGGCCAGGATGACCAGGAACGGGTTGGCGACGTTAAGCGTCACCCCCGCGGCGATGATGGTCCGTCCGCTGCCGCTCATGTTTCCACCGGTCCAATTCATGCCGCTGTTGATCGTCACAGTGCCGGTGCCGTCCAGCGTGCCGTTGCTCAGATTCAACACGGCTGGCGATACCAAGCCAGTGCCGCTGAAATTGGCCGTGCCGCTGCCGGAAATCGTCACCGTGTTGTTCGTGCAGATGTAATTGCCGTTTAGATTGGCCGTGCCGCCGCTGAAGGTGTTGCTCCCGCTGACGTTGACCAAACCCGCCAGGTTGGCCGTCCCGCCGCTGACCGTGAACTGCCCTGCGCCGGTGATGCTCGAACTCCCGTTCGCCGCGTGGGTGCCGCCCGAGAGAATCAGCGCCGTGCCCGCCGGCACGTCGAAGCTGCCGCTGTGCGTGCCGCCACCGCCCAGGTCGAGCGTGCCGGTCTGAATTTCCACCACGCCAAAATTGTTGAAGCTCATGCCGCTGGCGACAGCGGTGATGCCGGCGCTGACGGACTTGCGGAACGTGCCGGCGTTGTCCAATCGTCCGTTCGCGATGCCGCCACCGATTCCGGCGGCGTTTTGGACAAGGAACAACGCCCCGGGTTGATTGGTGATGACCGCGCTGCCGGTTACGCCGATGAAGCCCGCGCCGGTCCAAAGCACCGTCCCCGCGATCTCCAAAGTCCGGCTTGTCAGGCCCACGCTGCTCGGAACGGCGGCATTGAGCGTGGCCCCCGCCGGGATGATCGTCCGTCCGCTGCCGCTCATCGTCCCGCCGGACCAATTCATCCCCTTGGAGACTGTCACGATTCCGGCGCCGCTCAGAGTCCCGTTAATCAGGTCCAGATTTTCGACGAGAAGGTTCGGGTTGGCGGTGACCGTGGCGAGGTTGATTCGGTAAAGCCCGGCGCCATTGAGTTGCGCGCCTGCGTTTAATGTGAACGTGCCGCCGGTCCATTCCACGAGGGCGGTAGCCGGCGCGGTGAATGGGCCGCTGGCCGAACCGCCTCCCGCCATCCCGTGCGTAGTTCCGGCCGAAAGTTGGACTGTGCCATTGTTGGCAAAGCTGCCATTGCACAGCAGCGTGCCGCTCTGAATCTCCACCGTGCCGGAGTTGTTGAAGCCCACGCCGCTGCCGAAGGTCGTCGTCCCGGTGTTGCCGGATTTGCGGAACGCACCGGCGTTATCAAACCGACCGACGCCGACGTTTGCCTGGAGTGAGGAGGCGTTTTGGACATGGAACAGCGCTCCGGGCGCGGTTGGTGATGACCGCGCCGGAGTTCAAGGCAATGCTCCCGGTCCCGGTCCACAGCACGTTCCCGCCGTTCTCCAACGTGCGCGTATTCAGCAATGCTCCCAGCCCGCTCGGGTTGGCCACCGTGAGACTGCCACTGGTCTCGATCACCGTTCGCCCGTTTCCGCTCATCGTTCCGTTAATCCACGTGCCCGCGCCATGGATCGTGAGCGTGCCGCTGCCGGTGAGCGTCGGCGCGGCGCTGGAAAGGCCGAGCACCAGGCCGAGACATTCACTGTCGCTGTTCAGCGTCACAGTGGCGCTGCTAGTGATGATGGCGTTGTCAATCGCGATGGGGACAAGATTCGGATTCCAATTTGAAGCGACATTCCAATCGCCGCCGGCGAGATTCGTCCACACGAAATCTATGGGGAAGAAGTGCGCCCGCACCGTTTTGTTGGCGTTCATCGTCAGGGTGATGGGATTGCTTCGCGTGTTCGTGGCGTCGATCCACGCGTGGAAGACGTTGGCGGCAAAGGGCGTGGCCGTCAGCGTGACGGTTTCGCCATTGGTATAGTTGAGCTGTGTGGGGGCCAATTCAACCACACCGCCGCCGTCGGTGTAAACGGTGAGGCGGAAGCGCGCGGACGCGCTGTTGGTCGGATTGGTGCCGTCGAGGAATTCGGTCAGATTGGCGACGCCATCGCCGTCAAGATCGGCGGTTGCTGTGTTGGTAAAACTGCCAAAGTAGGTGAGTTCCCACGAATCCGGCACACCGTCGGTATCGCTATCAATCATCAGCAACGCGGGCGCGCTGGTCACACTGCCGGATGGGTTGGTGAGCACGACGGAGTACTGGCCTTCATTGTTCGTGCCGACGTTTTGCAGGAGCAAGGCGTCGTTGGTCGCGCTCCCGCCCAGCGGGATGCCGTTGAACCGCCATTGGTAGGTGAGCGCCCGCGTGTCCGCCGCCACGACGAAGAACGACGCCGATTCACCCGGCATGACGACCCGGTTTTGCGGCTGGCCGAGGATTTGCGGCGGCGCGCTGATTTCCGCTTTCTGCACAAGCAGATTTCCATTGGGATCGAAAAAGAATTGCGAATTCTGGGCGTGGGCGAAGGTGGCGAGCAGGAAGACGAGCGCCGACGACGTAAGGAAAATCCCACGGGCTACAATGGGGTAATGCAGCCATGAATTGAGCTGGCGGGTAGGGCGCGTCACTCCGTGCGCGCCGTTCGGAGGCATGCTTCCCAAAGACGGCGCGCACGGAGTGACGTGCCCTACCAGAACTGCCGGCGCTTGGCCACGCCATCTCTCTGAGCGTTTCGTAATAAACTGAACAAACGCGATCCGCATCTCTATTCCAGTATTGGGATCCGTGTGCATTCGCCCGTAATGGGATTGCACGCCGTCTTCCGACATAGGTTCACACATGGTCGGCTTTGACAGCGATTCAAGAGTTCTCGAATGTTATCAATATCATTACTGCGGCGGAACGCGGCGCACTTGTCTAATGCCACGTCAAAAAACTCAATGCATCTTTGGCCGGCATTCGGCACTTTGTCCGCCTTGGCCACAAGACATCGAGCCTGTGCGATTTTGTACTCCTCGTCACATTTTGCATCAGCTTGATCAATGAGGGACTGAAGGGACGCTTCCAGCCCCTTGCAACAATCTTTAATCGGGGGAGGGTCGCGTAGTCTCTGGAAGGCTCTCTGGAAGTCGGGGTCTCCGGCGTCTTCCCCACCCAATCCCGACGGATCTACCGCATTGACGGGATTGTTCGCGACGTAGGCGTACAAATTCGGGCCTTCCTCTACTTCTGCATCTTTCAGCGGATCACGTGAAAGCCAGCGGCCCAGTTCGGAGTCGAAGGCTCGAAAACGAGTGATTGCCAGCCCACTCTCGGCGGCCCAAAACATGCCGGCGAATCCGAGGTCCGCGTCCACGTCGCCGGTCAGCCGCGTCCGGCGGCCATAAGGATCATACACATAACGCGCTCGCACATTCCCGCTGCTGTCAATCAGTTCGCGGATGGAACCGAGGTGATCGCGCGTGTAGTAGAACGCGCCAGCCGCCGGGCCGGATTCCACCTTCATCCCTTGCCAATAGAATCGTTTGGTCACCGCACCGGTCCCATCTCGCTCTTCACAAATTGTGCTGTTGCACCAGACAAAGCGGCGGAACGAGGTTTCGGAGCCGTTGGTCAGTTGGCGAATGCTCACCATTCGATCCAAACCATCGTACGTGAACTCAGTCTGCTGATTTCCGGCGTTGACAGCAACGAGGCGGTCTTTGGCGTCCCATTCGTTGGTGCGCGAAGCAGCGGGAGCGGTCGTGGTGCTGATCTGATTCAAGGCATTGTAGGTCGCGATGTAGTTCGACGAGCCGGCTTGCTCGGCGAGACGATTGGCCACCGGGTCGTAGCTGTAGGCGAATGTGTTCACCTGTATTCCGGAATTCGTGACCGTCGTCGAAAGCAATTGATTGGCGGCGTCGTAGCCGAAGGTGAAAATGGAAGGCGTCGTCGCACCGGCCTGCTGCGACCAGGTCGTGATCCGGTTCGCAAGGAGGTCGCGGCCGTAGTTGAATTCAGAAATCGGAGTCTCTCCCACTTTGTGCGTGATGCGCTGGAGCGTCAGATCCTGGAGAATGTTGCCATAGCTTCGTTCCTCGGTCTGACCGTTCGGGAAGGTGTTGGTCAACACTCGTCCCGTGTTTCCGTCGTAAGCCATCGTGAAAGCGCCGAGCGCGTTCGTCGCGCCGATGACACGCCCGGCGGCATCGTAAACCATGGTCGCCGCAACTCCGTTGATCGCAGTCGAGATGCGGCGGCCCAATTCATCGTAGGCGTAAGTGATGGTGTCGTTCGGCAGCGGGCCGTCCACACTCGCCAATTGATTGGCGCCCAAAGTTGGAGTTGTCGTGACGGGGTTGTACGAATACAGCGTCATTCCCGTGCCGTCGCTCATAGAGGTCAGTCGCAAATAATTAGGATCGTAGGTATGAACGACGCCGGCCGTTGGAACCGCAGTGTTCGCATAGGCAACGGATTTGAGCGTGTTGTCGCGATTATAGGCGAACTGGGTGACCTGACCCTTTTCGTCAATAATCTGCCGCGGCCGACCGCCGGCGTTTTCGTAAAAATAGGTAACTTGCGAGCCGTCCCCGTACTGCTTGGCGATGGGTCGGCTTTGTACATCGGTCAACCACGTCGTCGTGCGGCCCATTGGATCAGTCACGCTCTTGATGGCTCCGCATCGGCACCACTCGAAGAGCGTCACGCGGCCCAGCGGGTCGGTCTTTTTCTTCATTTGCCGCACGTTGTCGAACTCGAACAACGTCTGCCGTCCGGCGCGATCCTGGACAGCGGCCACGTCCAGACGGTCGTAGTTGAACTGCTCGAAAGTGGAATCGGGATGGGTGATTTTCGTGAGGCGATCCATATCGTCGTGCTCGAACGTGAGCGTGTAACCGCTCTCGTCGGTCTTGGTCAGCGTCCGGCCAAGGGCATCGTACGTGGCCGTGAGGACATCGTTTGTTCCCGGCAACGGTCCATCCACGGCGATGAGATAGCCGTTGGTGTCGTAGGTGTAAGCCGTCGTTTCGCCTTTGGGATTGGTTTCGGTGAGCCGTTGGCCGCGTGCATTGTAGGTGAAGGTGTTGGTCTGGCCGGCGGCGTCCACCGTGGTCAGCGGCAGGTGTTGGGCATTGTAGGTCATGCGGGAGAGCAACTCGTTGTTCCCGGCGCGCGTCTGGCGAACTTCCAGCAAATCAATCCCGTTGCTCGCATACAGGTAGCTGAAGGTCCGCCCGACGGGATCAACCGAATTGTTCACGTGGCCGAAGCCGTCGTAGGCGTAAGTGTAAAGCTGGGTCTGCCCGTCATCGAGCACGCGGCCGATGCGCGTGGGGCGGTTGCCGGTGCCGACAGTCTGAGGAGCGCTTTGGCCGGCGTAGTTGTACCAAACGCGGCCCTCCAGCGCTTCCTTCGTGCTCTCGAGGATGCCCGAAGTGGTAGAACCGCTTTCCGTGTGCAGCCAGTGATAGATTTTCGCCTTGGTGTAATCGCCATAGCTGCTCGCGCACGCCGTTCGGCTCCAGTAAAAAGTGTTGCGGCCGTATAAAAATGAATTGAAGGTCGAAACGCCGGCCGGGATCGAAGCCGGCGGGTCGCTGAACGGAATCCCGATAGTTGAGGATTGGTTGTATTCCACACGATCCCGGCTGCCATCAGCATAGACAGTTTCCAACGACCGGGTGGTGTCGAGCACGCCGCCGCCTTGGGACGCAGTGAAGGTGTTCGTGCCGTAGGGAGTGATGAGCGCGTTGATGAAGTCCCCGCTGCCTGCGTAAGTAAACCTGGAATTCAATCCGATGACGTCGGTGATGTTCGTCAACCGGCCAACCGGGTCATACTCGAAGGTCGCGAAGCGTCCGAAGGGATCGGTGACCCGGCCAATCTGGTTGGCGAACTGAGGGTAAGTCAATGTGGTGACCTGGCCAATGGCATCGGTGATGGCCACGAGCCGCAAGTCGGCATCGTAGGTGAGCGTGATGGCGTTGCCGAAGGGGTCCATGATCTGCGTGAGGAAAACCTTGCGCGAGGTGCCAATTGCGCCGTCGGACTGGCTGAAGACGTGTTTGGAGCCGTCGGGTGAGAATAGTTCATAACTGGTGGCGCCAGTCCGTTTGAGTTGCGTCTGGTCGTACTGCTGGAAGGCGAAGATCTGGGAGTTGGTGTTGAAGCCGGTGAACGTGCGCGTGCCGCCGCCCCGCATGTAATAGTTCACATCCGCCAGCGCGTTCGACGGATTGTCGGTGATGTAAGAAATCCAATCGCAGGTCCACTTCGAGCCGAAGTTGGCGTAGGAGAAGTTGGCCGGCTGGCGGGCCTCACGATGATTGTAGGTGACGGTGAACTCCACCGGGGGACCGACCGGCGGCGAGTAGCCAACCGGCGTGTCTGTGATGTTCAAACTGACGAGCATGAGATGGACGTCGGAGACGGCCATGCCTTTGCACTTCGGATCTTTGCACGGGTTGCCTCCGCCGGCTTTTGGAGACTTGCACCCGTGATCCCTGTCGTCGTTGCCGGCCGTCTGGCCCTTGCCCCATACGGACTCGCCCTCTTTGGCGTCCACCGTTCGCCAGCCGCGTGGCAGTGCCCCCGATGGAATGAGAAAGTAGCCGCTCGTCTCGGCCTCCAGCGCTTGCTTCGTCGCCCACACGGTGTTGCCGAAAGTCGGGTCTTCCAGCAGATACTTGTCGCCCTCCTGCCGCACCATCGCCGCGTAGTGGCCGACTTTCCAATGCACGACGGAGGGGACGATGAAGTTGCCCCTCACCCCGTCCCCACCGCCATTGAAAGAAGATGACCATGTGATGTTTTTGAATGTACAAAGTAT
>CAZNOE010000170.1:0-9913 GCA_964574525.1 uncultured Bifidobacteriaceae bacterium | reverse complement strand
GTGTCGTTTTGTGTCGGACCTGCTAGCTGTGTCGGAAGTGTGTCAGAGACAAAAATGGGGTAGTTTTGTGTCGGGCTGTGTCGGCGGCAGAGACGGCGGGGGGGGTGCGCGAGCGCACAGGGGCGACTCAACTCCGATGGATTCTCAGGGAGAGAATTTCAGCCAAAAGGCGAGGGAGGGCCGCGTTTTTTTAGGTCGGTCCCCGGGTGGGGTTAACCCTGAGCCGTTTTCTGGGAAACTTTTTTGGCCCTAAGACTTTCGCCAGGACCGCGCCACAGCGCACCGCTTGAGGCGTGGCGTGCCGCGCTTTCGCGGAGGCCCCCGGCCAAGCCTACGGCATCTTTACTTGCCGATCTTCAGCGGTGGGTTAGCATCGGTAACAGGGTTGTCTTTGCTTTCGGGACCGTAGGACTCCACCTTACCATCCACGAGACGCACGAAGAAGTAATCGAACTGCCACCAGCGTTTGTCCTCCACGTAGTGAAGCACCTCTACGCTGCTACTTCCACCGGCGCTGTTCGGTTGCCCCAACTGGCGCAGCACTTCGGCCTTGCTCATTCCGGCAGTGATCGGAGCCAACTTTCCGCCGCGAAAGTTCCCGTGGATGCAAGAAGTCAGGAGCAGAGCCAGACCAAGAAGCGCGAGTGGTATGTGTAACTTTTTCATCGAACGGATTTTGGCAGAACCGCTTTGCTCGTCAACCCTATCCACACAGATCGGGCTGGCGGAATTCTGCTACCAGAAGAAAAAAGCCGATGACGCGCATCGCCGGGCGTACTTGCCCCCTTAAAGAAAAGGGGAGTACTGGCCGGTCCCCCTTAAAAGAAAAGCTGTTCGTGTTGCGTCTCAGGCGAGACACAAACCTGCGGCGAGTTTCCCGGCAGTGCGGGGACAGACCGAAAGGAGCAGGCACCAGCGAAGTTGGCCGAATGCATTGGCGGGCCGGAAACTTTTCCAAAAAAGGCGGCGGCGGTTCCGGCGTGGTGGAGTACATCATGCCCCACGCTGCCCAGGAAATCGCCGCAGGCGCGTCCGCGCTCGTGACCCTCGCGCCTGGGAAAACGAGCGGGGCGGGGCAGCCGCGAGCGGCGGCGAAGCCTCAGCCTGTGAGGTCGTCAACGCCCTTTGTTCCTGCGGCGCACGTTCCCCGCTCTCAAACGGAGCGATCGAGATAGTCCGCGTTGAGGTCCGGGCGTCTGGACGCGAATCCGAATTCCAGCACAGCAAAGGCAGCGTAACGAAGGCGGTCAAAGATTCGTGAGCCGAGGGCTGTTTCCAAATCAGCTCGTTTCACGTTGGTTGTGATGATGCTCGGCTTGGAGTTGCCGATGCGACTCTCAAACAGATCGAGCAACACTTCTTCGAAATCGCGTTTGTCTGACGCCGGGGTAAGGTCGTCGTAAACCAGCAGCGGTGTTTTCTGGCAGCGCGACAGCGGGCTTTGCGGCGCTTCTTCTCTGAACGCCACCGGACGAAGGGCGAGCCAGTGTTGAGCAAGAAAGGTCCGGTGCTTGGTGAAAACCACGCTGGACATACTCCGGCGTAGAAGTTCGCGCATGATGGCAATGGCCAGATGCGTCTTGCCGGTGCCGGTGCTTCCCACCAACAGCAACACCCCTTTGGGCGCGGCGGCAAATGCGCGGCACACGGCCAGATGTTGCCGCAAAACCGGAGGGTCAATCTTGAAACGGTCGAAAGACGCGCGTGCTTCGTCGGGTGTGAGGCCGAATCGTTCCAAGCGGCATTGCAGACACGCGATGAACTCCGGCTCAATCACCAAAGGCTCGCAACCTGGCTTCATGTGGGCTTCGCGGCGAGTCAGAACTTGATTGCTGAACGGGCAGCGAAAGCCAGCGTGTTGCACCAGCCACGCCTCAAATTGGGCGCGGGCGCTCTTATCCAGATCGAGGCGTTTGCCGTCGCAAACCGTCGGCAACGGCCGGCCCGTGTCATCGCGAGCGCCGAGACGGGCGCGAACCCATTCGTTTTGGTTGACCGCACATTGTCGTACTTCGATTTCTCCGTCGGCTTCGTTGTGCGGACAATCCGCACAGCGGTCGAAGATGGCGGTGAACTCAATGCCGGACAGCCAGCTATCGCGAAAGCTGTGGATGGTCACACCCACGTCCACCGGGCACAGTTCGACGGGATGCCGCGTGCAATGGTACGGCGGCAAAGAGGCAAGGGCAGCTTCAATTTGCTCGCGTAGCGAACGGTCTTCGTTGAAAGGAATTTTGATCGTGTCATTCATGGCGGTTTTCGGTTCAGAGTTTGGAGACTCCGCAGCCGTATTCATCGGCGCGGATGATTTTGGGTTGCGCCTTGCCGTTGGCCGCGACGCCGCGTTGCCACGTCGCGGGATCGTCGGCGAATCGGTCTTCGTTGAAGAACTTGGACGGGTTCGGGATGAACTCCGGCGGGCCGTTGTAGCTTCGCGCGTAGAGGCGCGTGCGTTCCAACAGGAAATCGGACGGGTGCTTGACGAGCGCGCGGCGGATGGCGCGGAGCGCGACGGGCTTCCCGACTTGCTTCGGGTAAGCGGCGTAGATTTCTTCCTCCTGTGTCGAAGCAGAAGTAGAACCTGTACCATTCACACAGTCCCCCCTTGGGGGACTATGGGGGATTGGTTCCTTGATGGTCGTTTCACTGATAGTCGTTTCATCAATAATGGTGGACGGGGGATCGTCACGCAAAGGCGTGGCGGTATCATCACGCGAGGACGTGGCGGTATCATCACGCGAAGGCGTGACGGTGGGGGCGGATTTTGTGACGGTTCGCTCCCGCGAACTGGCGAGCGACGCGGCCAGGTCCGAGGGCCGCAGGTAGAGATCGCGCCCGACTTTGACGGATTCGACCAGACCCGCTTCCCGCAAGCCGCGCACGAGCCGGGAAAGCTGGTTCTTGCGCGTTTCAACCGTCGCCTGGGGATTGAACAGCAGCGGCAGTTCCTCGACGGCGTGCTCGTAACGCAGCCAGACGAATTCGCGCCCGTCCACGACGACGCGCCTGGCCTCTTTGCAAAAAAACCAGCCGCGGAGGTAATCCAACACGCACAGCGCAGGAAGGTCCACGCGGCCCAGCAAACCGCAACGGACGACGCCGGCTTGATTGATGACAAACGTGAACTTCATCGGGAGTGGTCCCCCCTGTGGGGCGTCGCCGGGGCGGATTCAGAAAAAATCGGCGCGGTCATACGTCAGCAAAGCGTTCCATGTCCCTGAGTGCGCGTTCCAAGTCAAACGCGAGAGCTTCGGTTTCAATCGGAGTGAGATACAGGTGGATCAGAGTAAAAAAACCGCCGACGCTGGAATGAGCGTCGAGACAAACCGCGTCGCGCCACGGCATTGGTCTTGCCGTCACGTCGGCGGGAAGTTGATTGTCGGATGGATGCCGGCTGGCGTTGAACTGCTGCAACGCTTGGAAATCGGCATCGCGTTCGTTCCGCCCGCGCAATCTTGCAAGGTCCAACAAGCTCTCCCTCAATCGGTGAAGAACGGCGCGGATCTGCGCGTGGTCGAGACGCAGTTGAGCGAAGCGATGGCCGTCCGAGTTAGCCGTGATGCAAACCAGTTCACGCCACGGATTGAAGTGAGCGCGAATGGAGGTCAGCGAGCCGTGATGCTCCGGCTTGCCATCGCCAAGCCAGCAGTAGAGTTCGACCGCGCGTTGCGTGGGCGGTGGACTTTGTAGCGTGCTCGTCTGGTCTGTGCGTCTGGACGGCGACCGAGCCGCGCGTGTGCGGGATGGTTTCTGCTTTGGTGCGTTCATGGTGTTTGCCTTTCTTACGCCTCAATCCCACCGCGTTGAAAACGAAGAAGCGCGGCTTCGCAGGAGGGAAGATGAAACGCGAGCTTGCGAGATTTAGGAGGGCGGCACACGGGAATGATTCTGTCTTTCACCAACTGCCGAAGCGTGCGCTCCCCGTACATGGGGAAATGGCAAACGAGCGCGGGGAAGTCACAGAAGGGCGTCGGCGCGGGCGACTTGGCCGTTACCTCGCCAACGATCTTCTCGACCAGCGGGCGCAACCATTCCGGCTCCGTCGCGGGTGTCGCGCTCCCGTCGGTAGTTGCCGTGTTCGTTTTCACCGTTACTACGGCAACTGGCGGACTGATGTTTTTCTTTGGCATCGCATGGAAATAGAACCACGCCATGCGCGCCGCCTGAAAGAGGACGGGATTAGATTGGCCGCGTCAAACGTCCGAGTTTATTTCGACTTCTTGCCGAAGCGGGAACGAGAGAGGCATAACGGCCTTGCATTTTCAAAGGGGAGGATCAAACGAAAATTCTTCTCAAAGGTCTTTCGCGCTTTGGAGACGAGCTTTTCCACGTCCGCTTGGCTTTTGTCGTCTCCCGTTAAGAGTGACTTGATGAACTCGTATGCTTGCGGGTTTTGTCGTCGAAGAGCCGAGATGCCACCCCACCCGCAAGACAATCGCGTGAGTCCAAGATTCTTGAGCTTGGGCCGCAAAGCTGCCTCCTCGTTTTTCTTGCCTCGCGCCTTGTGGTATTGCGGCGACTGGTCTTTGGGTCGTGTGTTGAGTATGTCCTCGGCCAACTGCGTGAACCCGTCCTTGATGGCTTTGTCGTTGTAGCGTCCCCAATCCACCACAATGCAAATAGCCTCCACGCAGGTATCTCGTTTGAACAGATGCAGAAGGGCACGCGCGAACACCGGGGAGAGTGTGCCGCCGTCAGTAGTGTTGTTTACTTCATCTTGCCAACGCTTATCTACCTGATGAGCCATCTCGCCGACTTGCTCCGCGAGGGCGATGTAAACCGGATCATTGACGCGCTCACAAGGTTCAAGAAGGGCTTTCTTCGCCCCGGACGGTAGTGTTTGCCACGGCACGTTTGCCAATTCGTGCCAAGCGGAAATCTTGAATACCGCGTTGAAAATGAAGTCGGGGATGTTGAGCTTGTGATTCGGATTGAGCCTGAACGTTTTCATCCGCGCCCACAACTCAGCTTGGTTGTCCTTCTCTCCGCGCGCCGTGTGTCCGCGCCAGGCGCGCCAGTCTTGCACCAATTTCTGCGCGGTCTGCGACTCGCGCAGAAATTCCCACAACAGACACGCCACAAGTTCGTTGTTCGGAACCCGAGCAGGAGAGAAGTTCCAATCTTCGTCCGTGAGCAAAGGCGCTTTCATGCTCTGCTTAGAACGTGATTTGATAGTGCCGTCCTTGGTTGTCCAAACCCTCGCCCATGCCGTGCGGCGACCAACCGGCGTGAATGAGCATCCGAATTTGAATCACCAAACCTTGTCCATCGTTGAGCGTGGCTTGAGCGTTGGCAGTCTCGCTTTGCCAGCGGGTGAAGCCACTACCCTGAGCCGTGGCCCATCCGCCACTGCCCCACGCCGAAGCCTCCCCCCAACTGTTTGCGTGCCCGGACGCCATCATGCCCGTGTATTGCCCCGCGAGTCTCGGCCCGCCGCTGGGGTGTATCGCGGCCACGCCGCCCGTGGCCGAACCACCGAACGCGAATTTCTTCTGGATGCGAAACGAATAAACCACGCCATCTTCAAGGCGCGTCATGGTGCCCTTAATCCAGCCGTCGCTCGGGTCGCGTGGAGCTTGGCCTTGTTGCGGTGCAGTGGGAGCACTGGCACAACCGGCGACGAAAAGCAGGCACAACGGAATCAGGAATGCGTTTGTTTTCATAGTCAGATGCTTTGCTGCAACAGGTAGCCGCGAAATCATTCCGGCATCTGCGTTTTGATGCTCCGGATCAACTCTGGCGGGGCCGCCTCAGCGGGCGAGCGTGACTTGCACGCGGATACCCAAATCCTCAGCCATGCTTTTGACGATGCGGCCGAGGTTGCGCGCAGTGGGGTTGCCGTTGCGGTTGAGCATCCGGTGCAGGGTCTTTTCGCCCAAGCCCGTCTGCCGCGCCAGTTCCTTGAAGGTGATTTGCGCGTTCACCAGGTCGCGGAGGATGGACAAGCCGACGGCGGTTTCGCCTTCAAGGATGGCATTGATCGCATCCGCATAAAGCAGCCGGGCAAACTCCCGGTCGCGTTTGATTCGGGCGATGACCGTCTCGCTGTAAGGTCGTGTCGTAATCATTTTATCGTCTGGTTTGTTGGTGTCGCTTCCAGCGGGCGACGGCGGCAGCAATGTCGGCGTCCTGCCGTCGCTTGCTGCCGCCGCCCAGCAGGATGATGAGGGTCCGGCCGTCGCGCCCGTAATACACGCGGTAGCCCGGCCCGAAATCCATGCGCACTTCAAAGACGCCCGCTGACAGTGCTTTCGTCGCGCCGAAATTGCCCGCTTCGAGCCGCCGCAGGTATAGGTTCACGCGCGCGGCAGTGACTTTGTCCAGGTCGTCAAACCACTCCCGGAACGGCGAGCGCCCGTTTTCAACGTATTCCCGAATCTCAAAAGAGCCGTTCACAGGGTATCATTTATGTTACTGCTGTCAACGCGGGCATTTTCGGCGATGGGTCACTCATGCTTTGGCCCCCGAAAGTCCGGGCACATGGAGAGTTTTGTCCGCCGCCGAACCTTTGGCCGGTTTCACCGCGAACCACGCTTCCGCCTCCTTCTTCGTGGCCAGTCCCTTGTAATGTGAGTGAATCATCGCCGGAGCATGGCCGGCCTGTGCCGCCGTCAGATTCTCGTTGGCGTGCAACGCGAAGTGATAGGAGCAAAAACCGTGGCGCAGTCCGTTCGCTTTGCGTGGCGATTTCGCCCCTTCGCAAAGCGCAGTGAACTTTTGTTGAAAGGTGATTTCGTGCTCCAGCCACAACGCGCCCGTGGCTTGCGTGCGGAAGGGTTGCAGCCAGGCGGCCAGCGCCGGACAGATTTCGACAAGTCGCCGCTGCCGGGTCTTGCTCTTGCCCTTGGTGACTTCAATGTGCCCCGGCACGCGCCACACGTCGGCCCAATCTAGTCGCAGCAATTCCTGGGTGCGCAGTCCAGCCAGCCCGCCAAGGGCAATCATCGCGCGCATGGCGCCGTCTGCCGCGTGCAGGAGAGCGCGGAATTCTTTGGGCGTGTAGAATTCGACTTCCGCCGTGTTCGCTCGCTCGGGGCGCAGGCCGTCAGCTTCCAGCAGCCGGTGTCCAACGGGCAGGTAATCCTTGCGGACGGCCCATTCGAGGAACTGCCGGATCACTGCCCGATGATGGTTGCGGCTCTTGGCCGAAAACTCGGCAATGGCTTTTGCGGACATGAAGGCGTCCAGATCGTGCTTGGCCAGGTCACACACGGCGTAGCCCGTGAAACTGCCAGCGAACCGGCGAAGCTGAATCGCCCGGTTGTAGTGATACTTGCCGCTGACTTGCGCCCGCTCTCCATTCGTGCCCTTTGTTCGCGGCTCCTCGGCGGCGATGAATTCCTCGACCGCCGCGCTCAAGTCCTGCCGCTTTACCGTGGCCGCGGTACGCAGAAATCCGTCTGCGGCTTCTGACGGGCTACGCCCGTGCCGGTGCAACTTGGTCGCCACTTCGCAATACTCCGAGACGGCGCCCAGCAGTGAAACCTTGCGCCCGGTGGATTGGTGGAACGTGTTGAGCCGTTCAATCGCGGCCAAGGCGTCTGTGGCTTGCGCGGGCGTGAGCATGACGGCTTGTGATTGCTTCGCCAGTTCCGGCACCAGCGCCTCAGCGTATTCCTTCGCCCCGCCCTTGCCGGCGTAGGTCGGGAAGGATTTCATTTGCCGCTTGCCAGCCGCATACCACGTCACGCGGTAGGAATCCCGCCCCGAACAGGGCCGGTAAATCTTGGCGAGAACCTTGTTGCGGTGCTTCACCTTCTTGGGCCACTTGGCCATGTCTGCCTCTCCGTTTTCTGGCGTTTCGTGTGTCGAAACTGTGTCGGGAATTCCACAACCCTCGATTTGCTTAGGAATTATGGTGCGCCTAGCAGGACTTGAACCTGCACGGGTTGCCCCACTACCACCTCAAAGTAGCGTGTCTGCCAATTCCACCATAGGCGCACTCAATACGCACAATGAACCAAGCTCCCGCGTCTGGCGCAAGGCCTAACTCACTTCCCGATGTTGGGAGACTGGCTCGATATTGGGCGTCCCGGCTCTCATAATCTAACTGGTTCTCCGCTGTTTTCGTTGGAGCCTCAGAATTGCGGGAGGCGGAGCTTGCCGGCGAGGAAGTAGAGCACGGTGATCAGATGCATGAAGGAACGGTTGCTGCGCGCCTTCCGTTTGGTTGCGCCAGAGATGGTGTTGCGTCCCTCCATGAACGCATTGGTCACGCCCCATTCCCAGTGCGCCAGATGAAACAGCTTTTCAGGCGTCAGTGATTTCACTGCGGGCAGTTGCACACAAACAGCATACCTGCCAATCAGCCGAACGCACTTTTCGCTCGCGTCGGAGCTTCGTTCCGTCACCATGCAGGCCAGTCATCGCATGGATCGTGTCCCCGAAACTCCGGCTGCGACGGCCGCGCCAGCCAACGCGGAAATCACCACCCTTCGCTCGCTCTCGGCGCAGCAATGGAAATCCGGCATTGCGGCGTGGCTGGGCTGGTTGTTCGACGGGCTGGACATGCATCTCTACACGCTTGTGGCCACAGCCTTCGTGGCCATCCTGATCAACGGGACGACGTTTCGCACCAAGTTCACGCAAATGGACACCGACGGCGACGGCAGAATCTCCGCAGCCGAGTGGCGGCGCTCCGAGCCGTTCACGGTCGCGGACGGGAACAGCAATGGGAGTGTGTCGCGCGATGAATTCGAAGTGTTCCTCGCCCGATCGCAGACGGGTAACCCGGACGTAAAGCAGAAAAGTTCGTGGATCCAAGCCGCATTCCTGATCGGCTGGGCCTTGGGCGGCGCGTTCTTTGGACGGTTGGGTGATCTGCTGGGCCGGTCCCGTGCGCTCAGCCTTACGGTGCTGACTTATGCGGCCTTCACCGGCTTGTCCTTCTTCGCGCAAACGTGGTGGCACCTGTTGATCTTCCGCTTCCTAGCCGCGCTGGGAATCGGCGGCGAATGGGCGGTCGGCTCGACGCTGCTCGCGGAGACATGGCCGAAGAAATGGCGGCCCTGGACGGCGGCGGTGCTTCAAACCGGCGTGAATATTGGCGTGCTCGGCGCGTGCCTCGCCGGCGTGCTGGTGGGTGGGCGGCATCCGCGCTGGATTTTTCTCATCGGAGTCGTGCCCGCGCTGCTCGTTTTCTGGATTCGCCGGAATGTGCCCGAACCGGAGACCTGGCACGCAGCGAAAGCCGCCGGCACACAACCGAGCGTGCGCGAACTTTTCGCAGCCGGTGCGCGGCGAACGACGCTCCTGTGCGTCGCCGTGTGCGCGTGCTCGCTCACGGCGTGGTGGGCATTCATGTTCTGGCAGGCGCAGCATGTCCGCAGTCTGCCGGAGGTGGTCGTGTTGAGCGGGTTGGAGCGGGACAAACTCGTCGCGACGACTTTCGCGTTGATCATTGGCGTCAGCATCGTGGGCAATTTCGTCGCCGGGGCGCTGGCCCGCCAGATTGGCTGGCGCGGGGCGATCATCGGCATGTTTGGGGGCTTCGTCGTGACGACGACACTGACGTTCGGCCCGGAGCATTCGCTGACGGCGTTGACGCGCTTTTGGCTGCCTGCGGTGGGCTTCTGGTCCGGTGTGTTCGGACTCTTCACCATGTTCCTGCCGCCGCTCTTCCCGACACTACTCCGCACCACAGGCGCCGGTTTCTGCTACAACATCGGACGAATCGTTGCGGCGTTCGGCACGGTGTTCTTTGGGCTGTTTTCGACAATGGGTGACCATCGCGCGGCATTGTTTTATTCGGGGTTTTTGTTTTTGCCTGCGGCCGTGATTTCATTTTTCCTCCCGCGGGTGAAGACCTGAGCGCTCGCCATCCTGCCAAACGCCTATCCCTTGGTTGACCGATGTTTCGCGTTGCCAAACCAATCCCGTTTCATGGTATCGTCGTCCGTTCCGGTTTCCCACG
>CAZNOE010000169.1:0-9919 GCA_964574525.1 uncultured Bifidobacteriaceae bacterium | reverse complement strand
CGGAATTTGTGACCCACGCGCAGTCGTGGCTATCGCGCGGATTGGCCCTGGGCTTGATTGTGACCGTGGTGCTATTTGCTTTTGCCCTGATTGATTCGTTGGGGCAGACGTTTTACGCGCGTTGGTTCATTGGTGAATCTTCCTTTCCCACGCTTTGGGCGGCCATTTCCGGCGCGGGGATGGTGGCGCTCAGCCTGGCGCAAAAAATCTTCATGCTGCTGGAGAAATTGCCCAAACGCCGCGCCTTCAAACTCCCCTTTGGCGTCGTGGCGTTCATTGTCGCCCTGTTGTGGGTTCTGGTGATATTCGTGGGATTATCCTTCGTTGCGCACGCCATGGCGTGGCGCTGGGATTTGCAATTGGCGGCTTTGCAGTTGGGTTCGCGGGAAGTCTTGCGCATGGACGGCTGGCCGGAGTTGCTGCTTACGCTCGGGATCACCTTCGTGTTCTCCTTCTGGTTCAGCCGCGACTTCGGGTTCGTCAATCTCTCCTCGCAGCAGCAACTCTACGCCGCGCGCCTGAAACGTGCCTATCTCGGCGCGTCGAATCCGCGACGACAGGAGACGGAGAACTTCTCCATCAGTCATCCGATCAAAGGCGATGAAATTCCTTTTCAGGATTATCATCCGCACCGGCGCGGGGGACCGCTCCACATCATCAACATCACAGTGAATGAAACCATTTCCGGCAAGTCCCAGGTCGAGCAGCGCGATCGCAAAGGACTGTCGCTCGCCATTGGTCCAGCCGGTGCGAGCGTCGGGGCGCGGGATCACGCGCTGTGGGGGCCGACCCGCAACGAGATCACCACCATCCCCAAGCTCGATGTCGTTCGCTATCACACCGGGCACACCGAGCAGTTGGCCGTCAGCAAATCGCAGGAAGTCGAACAGCTCGCGCTCGGCAATTGGGTGGCGATCTCCGGCGCCGCTTTCACCACCGGCCTTGGCTCGGGCACCAGTCTCGGGATGAGTTTGCTGCTGGGCCTCGCCAACGTCCGACTGGGTTATTGGTGGGACAGCCACTTCACACCGAAGCAATTGGCGAATCGCCCCCGGTCCGGCCTGGCCGGCGGACTAAGCAATATCTGTGGGATCATTTTGCCGGTGCAAACCTGTCTGCTCAACGAATTCCTCGCCCGGTTCCATGGCCCGGCCCGCCGGCATTGGTATCTCTCTGACGGCGGCCACTTCGAGAACACCGCCTGCTACGAACTGGTCCGCCGCCGCGTGCCGTTCATTATTTGCAGTGACGCCGGTCGTGACACGGACTACGCATTTGCCGACGCCGCCAATCTGGTCCGCAAGGCGCGCACGGATTTCAAAGCCGAGATCGAGTTCATCCGCCGCCGCGCCGACCGGAAGGACGCCCACCAGAGCGGCACGTATCCCCTGCCCTCTCTTGAAGAACTCGTGCATCCCGAGTTGCTTCACGTTATCGGTCAGCCGGAAGATTTCGTGCCCGTGCCGGGTGCGGCGGAAGACGATGCGCCGGGTGGCAAAGGCGGTTACGCCACGCGGCATGCGTTATTGGCGCGCGTTCATTACCTCGATACGCACGAATTCTCATTCATCCTCTTCCTCAAACCCAGTCTCACCGGCGACGAGCCAACCGACGTGCTTCAATACCAGAAGACCCAGCCGGATTTTCCGCAGGAATCCACGATGGACCAGTATTTCGACGAAGCGCAATGGGAGAGCTATCGCAAACTCGGCGAGGTCATTGGCCGGCTGGTCTTTTGCGAATTCGCACCAATCGCTGGAAAGTCTTCATGGTCGCCGCGCCAGATGCGCCCGCCAGGTGTTGGGTGAATCAGCCATGTCCACGCGAAGACCGGCCGCCGAAAAATTGCCTGGCATCGCTGGCGCAATGGGAACACGCGGACCCGGCGCTGCCGGCAAGCTGTTTTAGTCAAAGGTCAGCGAGGTCAAATCCATCTGGCCGCCCACCACGCGATAAAGCACGATCACATCGTCACGGACGCCGTAGAAAATCAGCCAGCGGTGAAAACCGGTGACGCGCCAGGAACGCACGCCTTCAAATTCCAGGTCCTTCCGCAACCGGCCTAGGCGAGGGTTGATGCCGAGCCTCTGAATCGTCTTCCAAACGGCTTCGTGCCAGCGGTCGGCCAGCTCCGGTCCGACGTGTTCCAACAGCCATGAATGCTCCCGTTCCAGGTCCAGATAAAACGCTGGCCGGACGTTCGCCTTCATGCCGCCTTGTGTTTGGCGGAAAACTTCTGCCGGGCCCGCTGTCGCGCGGCATCGAACTTCTGGCGGGTCAACGGCTCTTCAGCGCCGCTCTCCACGGCTTCGCCGATCAGGGCATTGACCCGCGCGGCGCTCAACTTGTCCTGGAAAGCGAAGCTGCGTTCGATCCGGGCCAGCGCCTCTTGTGTCAGCGACCGGAAATTCGCCTCCGCCTCCGCCTTCAATTGCGCGTGGAGGTCTTCCGGGATGTCCTTTAACGTGATGCTCGCCATACCTCACAACCATAACGACACCAGATCGGATTGCAAGTTCAACCGATTTGGAGATGTTCAACCGGCGGTAAAAAAGGTGCGCGCATATGTCCGCGCGCAGACCGGCTGCCGAAAATGCTTGGACTCGCTGGCGCAATGGGAACACGCGGACTCGGCATCCCGCTCCGGGGTTTGGGCAACACTCAACTATCAACTCCGCGCCGGCTCAGCCGCAGCACTCACAAACGATTCTTCAGCCGCACGCGCACCAACAGATCATTCAGGGCTGCATACGTTTCTTCACCTGGCAACTCCGGTAACTTGCTCGCGTCGTGCGCCGCCTGCAACTCGCCACGCAATCGCAGATACTCGGCTTCGTGGAAGGCGATGTCTGCGTCCTCCAGCTTAGACTTCTCCGGCCCGGCCAGTTTGCGCGCTACGAGGTCGGCGATGTAGGGCAGCCGGAACTCCTGGTTCAGCGTGACGAGGTTCGCTTCCACTTCGCCCGTACGCATCAGGTGAATGCCGGTGAGAAGAACGCGATAGACGTAGAGCAACGGCTTCACGCGGCGCGGTGATTCTTTCAAGAACAACTTCCACTGCGTCTCCGCAAAACCAAAGTAGTGATGCGAGTGATGCTTCGTGATAACGCCCGATGCACCCCTCACCCGTCCTTCGGACACCCTCTCCCCTCCGAGGGGAGAGGGCCGGGGTGAGGGGTGCGTCTGACAAATCTCTTTCAACTCATCGTGCTCCGGTGTGGTATGGACGATGAGCGGCGAGAAAAGCTGTTCCAGCACGTAGCCGTTTTTCTTGAGCAGCAAGCCGAAGAATTTTCGCACGTCATGGCTCACGATGTCCATCTCCAGCCCTTCGATGACGCGCGAGTCCTCGACCGTTTCATCGCGGACCTCCAGGCCGACGACCTTTTCGAGCGGCAACACATGCGCGCCGCGCAGGTCAAAGTCCGAGTCCGGCGACGGACCACGATGCGCGAAGCGCATCGTGACTTGGGGCATCCTTCTCGTGGCGGGCTTGGGAAGCCAATTCCGTAAAGGTGCGCGCCGCTGATGGTGGCGAACAACAGCGGATACGGTTGCGCCGCGACGATGCGATGAAGGCGTGGGTCGAGCATGAACTTGAATTCCAAATCGCAATCTACTCGTCGATGTCATCGAAGACGCTGCGATCGTCTGAGCTTTCCGACAATCTTCCACCGCCTCCATGCCCTTCGTAATCCTCATCGCCAGTTGACTGTTCCTCTTCGAGTTCTTGAATTGTTTCACGGATTCGAGCCACTCCATAATCGATTGCTAGTATTGGAGCCGGGGAGTCCTTGAATTCCTCTCGAAACGTCTTAAGCGCCGAAGAGAGTGTGTCAAAATGCGACTCTGGCGAACTGGTGCCCTTCCGTGAGAAATTCCGCGCGGTGTCGTGGATTTCATCTTCCAAACGATTTGTCAGAAAACCTTCAACCAACTCCAAAGCCCTTTGGAATTCCTCGAAGGTGAACATTGCCTTGAGCGATTCATCCGTCAGGAATCCGTCGTCCAAAGTAAACTCCAGGATTTCAAAGACTCCCTCTACGAAGGCCCTGCGTTCGATCTCTTGGCAGCAAGCCGCATTCATGCAGACGGCCAAGTAGTTTCACCTCAGTAAAGGCATGTAAGTAGGCTCCCCAATGGCGCAACTGCTCAAAGATGGTTGGCTTCTGCGCGATGTAGGCCGAGAGAAAATCTTTGTCGCAGCGGCGGGTCAAAAACCAATGGAGTTGTCTCTTTTCCGCGATGCCGTCCAAACGCTGCACCACTTTTGCGTAACGCTCGAACGGCACGATTACCTTGACCCCCTGGATGTCGGATGGACCGCACGAGATTTCGTGAACGAGTTTTTCGGGAGGTGTGCCGGCCAAGTAGATGTCCAGAAGCTCAGGGTCTTCGGCAACGAGCGAGGCAAAGGCATCGCGGATGGTGGGGTGTTTGAAACTCCAAACGTACCGGCCATCTTCGAGCACTCGCTTTACCAGGCTGCCATCAAGTGCATTAAGCGCTTCACGTACACCAGCGAGATGCCCACCTAAAAGTTCAAGGGCGCGACTTTCATCCAGAGAGGGGGTGACCGGACTCGCAAGACTGCCTCCGCGCATGAATACGAGCGCTATTGCCGCGCGCCCGGAATTGTCCAGACCTCGCAAAACTCCCAGCAGAAAATCGAGAGGTTCTTCCACAAATCGAGTGACCACTTCTGGCATGAGCACAAGCTCTTTTGTAAACACTGGGTTTGACAATCGGCGCGCAATCTCCGGAAGAAAATGTGGATTCGCCGCGACCATCGGGAGTATCGGCTTCAACTTACGGCGATAAGCCGGTGGTTGGCTTCCCAGCTTAACGTGATTGTAGAGGATTTGCTCTTTTTCGGCTTTAGTGAGCTTCTCAACATCGATCACGACCTGTGATTCTACAATGAGCGGGAAGGCTCCTTCTTTCAGATTCCGGCGTGCCGCCTTGTAGATGTAATCGCGTGACGTGAACAAGATTCGCGCCCCTCGATGAATGGCTGATTCCATGTGAGAGAACACGCGGTTCCATTCGGTAGCCGCACCAGCGTCAAACTGAGTGGCACCGAAGGCGTCATCGACCCAAAAAAACTGTCTCGGTTCGTGTGGATTCCAGTGCGCCACAAAATCGTCGGCACCTCGAATCTTGAGCGTCGAACATCCCCATAAATCGAGCGCGCCGACAGCAAGCGCGGCAGCAATGGTAGATTTTCCGGAAGCTGGTTCACCCAAAAGCAATACGAAGCCGTGCTTAACCAACGCATCCGCACTTCGGTTGAAGGCATCAGTAATGACAAACTTCGCCAAATCATCTCCCATCGAACTGAGGATTTCTCTGGCTTGTGCATAGGCTCGTTCGTCGAGAATTTGGCTCAAATCTCCAAGCCCATAGACCCGAGGAACCAACATGCGCAGCCTTGGATTCTCGCGAATTTTCTGAGAAATCCATTCACCTCCGAATGCTGTGAAACTCGCTACGCCGATGGAATCTACAAACGGTCGTCGAATTTCGGCTTCAGTCACAGCGGACAGGCCGGCGTTTGTCATGAGCACGTAGTTCGTGGCAAGACCCTTTTGAACCAGGCGTTTGGCTTTGGTAATCTCGTCTGCTAGGTCGGCAAATCGAAGCGCTTTCTCCCTTTTCGCGGAGAATTTGCATTGAACAGTAAATGCTCCGTTGAGAGTTTCACCAGACTTGGGCTTCCATTTGCCATGGAATGCGCCGTCACGCCCGCCATCATTGTTGGGAAGAAAGGCTTGGACGGTTTGCCCAAGAACCTCGCCGGTTACGCTGACGCACAAATCCTGGAATGCCTTCCACCCGAGTGTGTGCAACTCATACGTGACGTTACTCGCTTGAACGGTCGCTTTGGCTTTCTCAAGCATTTGGCTTAATTAACGTGGTTCTTCAGTTCGATTCGCCTTTTCTCGCCGCGCTTTGATGAGGAAGCGATTCGCCGCTTCATAATCGGGGCGTTCGGGCAGTTTGGTTTCGGCCAGGGCGCGTTCGAAGTCGCGATGCAGTTCCTTGCGCCAGGCGTTGCGAATGTCGAATTGCGAATTTCGACTGTCGAATGAATCACTCATTGTTGCCTCGCGCCGTTTTGCGCGATGCCACGGTGATCGCAACAAGCTGGTTTGCTTCATCTTCGAGGCGATCCAATTCGCGCAAGCTCTGGGGCTCGAATCGCACGATTCCAAGTTGCGAAATGTCTCTTAGCATTTCGAGCCAGAAACCGGATTCGTCCGTCTCCTCCTCAACTGTACCGAGTTTTGAGATGAAGTCGGCCTTTGATTTCGCCCGGCAGGCTGAGCGATAATTCGCAGCCGTGGAACTTGACGAGCGGATGACTTGCCCAATCGCGTGACGCGTTTCACGCGTGTCCGGCAGTTGGACGCAGAGTTTGATTACATCCAGCGCAAACTTCTTGGTCCGTCTTTTCAGTTGTTCACTCATACTGTTTTCATTCGACGCTCGTACTTCGGCATTCGCAATTCGCAATGTTCGGGTTCGCCTTGAGCGCCATGGTGAGGAACTTCTGCAATTCCCAGTAGCAGCTTTGCGTGGCGTTGTCCTCGAATTGTTCCGGCGCGCCGAAGAGTGACCATTGCAGGTCGGCGGGCGCGAGGTAAATGCCGCGCCGGTCGGTGTCGGAGTCGTCGTGGTCCAGCCCATACGCGCGTGAGCCGACGACGCAGCGGTAGATGATGAAGGATTCGAGGTCGAAGTGAGCGCCGAACTCCGTTCGGGCGCGTGCCGGGTCGGAGACCGGCGCTCCGGGCGTCAAGATGCCGCCCGAACTCGCAGGCGAGACGCCCGCGCTACTTTCGACAGGCTGGAAGCCCGCGCCACGACAGAGCCGATCCTTGAAGTGTTTGAGGACTTCCAGTTTCTCACGGGTAAGCGAGGCCTCAAAGCCATCGGGAAAGCGGACGAGGAATTGATTCTGGTCGCCGGTTGGTGTCCGCGTCACAACACCGACCGCGCCGCGGGGATGAACGAGGGAGTTGTTCGTTCCCCGAACTTCGACGAGCGAGACAACCTGCGTGCCAGCGAAAATGTTATTGGGCTGGTGTGACATTGCCACCGGCCAGACTAAGGGAACCGAAAAAAACAGACGAGGGAATACCGAGCTGATTCGAGGATGGCTTGAACTCGCTTGGGCGTGGACAGGCTCATCTGCCCCATTGTGGGCCGGTGACCGGACCGAGTCTGTATGGTTATGTGAAGCCGGTTTTCTGACGCGGCCATTCGGCGGTCAGGGAACGGACCCTCGCTGCCTGTGTGCCTCTGTTGCTCAGCGATAAACCTCGCGGCGGTGGCGCACGCGGTTGATGCGTACGACGCGAATCTCATCAGCGATTTCGTAGATTACGCGATAGTCGCCCACGCGGATGCGCCAGTCGTGTTTGCTACCGGTCAGCTTGCGGCAACCGGGCGGGCGCGGATTCGTCGCCAGTGCTTGAA
Source organism: uncultured Bifidobacteriaceae bacterium (assembly GCA_964574525.1). Classification (GTDB taxonomy): domain Bacteria; phylum Verrucomicrobiota; class Verrucomicrobiia; order Limisphaerales; family JADLHS01; genus WYBW01. Next base: position 2,437 of record CAZNOE010000169.1, on the reverse strand, counting down.
TTGCAACGATGACGCGGTCGTGAATCTCGGACGAGAGCCTGGCGAGGTCTTTCTCCGCAGCACGTTCAAGCAGGACGCGATACATCGTCACTTGCGGTTGTGCTCGGCGAGGTAGTCTTCCAGCGGACGGTAGTGGAGCGGTTTGCGGCGGGCGCGCTTGAGCCAGGCAACGTCGTCCGAGTCCTCCACGCGCTCCAGGAGTTCTTCGTAGTCCTTGATGGGGATGATGACGGAGACGGGTTTGCCTTTGCGTGTCACAATTTCCGGTTCGGCCAGTGTGGCTTTCATGGCGATAAGGTATCAGGCGGATGGTTTGGGGTAAATCGCGTTTCCATAGCCGAGAAATCAGGCACCTGGCGAAATTACCTCGCCATAGATCGGACCCGTGGCTATTAGTGTTGCATCGCTCTGCGTTGAACTCTCCTTTCGAGAACTGACTTTCCCGGTCTTGGAGAACAATCGAAAGTAAGGCTGGTTAAGGCCCGGCGAAAATTCCAAACTCATTTGAAACCAATCACCTGTTTGCCGCAATGATCCGGCTTTGCGGAAATGGCTCAACGACGATGAAATGGCAGATTCAAGTCATGGCCTGCGGGCTGATCAGTTCGTCATGGCTGGTTTGTCGGGCCGCTGACGCGGTTGATTTTGGGCGAATAAGGGGCGACGTGCTCAAGGAAGTGCTGAAGCCCGTTCCGCCCAAAGAACCCGCAGAAGCTCTGCGCTGTCTCGAAGTCATCAATGGGTTTACCGTCGAATTCGTTGCGCACGAACCGCTGGTTTTCAATCCCGTGACCGCCGCCATTGACGAGAATGGCGTGATGTATGTGGCCGAAGACATAGACTATCCCTACAAACCGGCGGCTGGCGAACTTCCGAAGGGAAAGGTTCGTGTGTTGCGCGACCTGGATGGCGATGGTTTCTATGAAGACAGCCATCTCTTCGCCGAGGGCTTGCTCTGGCCCGCGGGCATCGTCCCGTGGAAAGGCGGAGTATTTGTCACCGCGCCACCTGACATTTGGTATCTCAAAGACACCAACTCGGATTTCAAAGCCGATATCAAGGAAAAGATTTACACCGGCTTCGGGACGGGTGGCTCGCAGTACATCTTGAACAACCTGCAATGGGGATTGGATCACAAGATTTATGCGGCCGTTGCGGGAAACGGTGGCTTGATCGTGCGAGCGGATCGCGCGGGGCAAAAGCCAGTTTCGGTAATGAAAAAGGATTTCCAATTCGACCCGGTGACCAAAAATTCTGAAAGCATCAGCGGAGGCAGACAATTCGGAAACACATTCGACGATTGGGGCAACCGCTTCCTTTGCTCACAGGACACGGCGGCATATCAAGTCGTCTTCCCGCAACGATACCTGGAGCGCAACCCGCTTCTCAACCCCCCTGAGGCCACGCCGCGGTTGGTCGCGAGTGGCGAGCCGATTTTTCGAACCACTCCGATTGAAGCCTGGCGCGCGATTCGTTCCAGCCGCCGCCTGTTGACGCAAAAAGGTTCGCCCAACGCCAGCGGCGTTTCCCATCACGTGCTGGATGGCGTCGCGGGAACGACGGTTTATCGCGGAGGCGCATTTCCGCCGGAATTTTACGGCAACATCTTTTGCAATGACGCGCAAAATAACCTGGTGCATCGCCGCAGTCTGGTGCCGGACGGCGTGATGTTCCGCTCGGAACGGCTGGATCAGGGTACGGAGTTTCTGCGCTCGACGGACCTTTGGTTTCGTCCGGTGAATTGTGTCAATGCCCCCGACGGCACGCTCTACGTGCTGGACCTGGCGCGGGAGGTGTTGGAGGCGGTACATATTCCAATGGACGTCGTGTCGCACCTGGACCTGACTGCTGGTCGAGATCGAGGCCGAATTTTTCGGGTCATGCCAAAGGGGTTCAAGCGAACCGCGCAGCCCCGGTTGGGCGATTTCACCACTGATCAACTCGTCGCCTGTCTGGAAAATCCAAATGCGTGGTGGCGCGAGACCGCGCACCGCTTGCTTTACGAGAGGCAGGACAAATCCGCTGAGAGCGCGCTGCGTAAACTGCTCACGCAATCCACACGCCCGCAGGCCCGGCTTCACGCGCTGTGGTCCTTGCAGGGGCTGAAGCTCCTTTCGGATCGCGACATCGTGAAGGCTCTCGCCGACTCGCATCCAGCCATTCGTGAGCATGCCGTGCAACTCGCCGAGCCGCGGCTCGCGAACTCGTCCGAGCTTCTCGCGCGTTGCCTGGAACTGGTGCATGACTCCAACCCGCGCGTGCGTTTTCAACTCGCCTTCACACTCGGCGAATGCAGCGATGCCCGCGCGCTTAAGGGCTTGGCAGCGATTGGCCGGCAGGATGCAGCGGACCATTTCATTCGCACGGCGGTTCTGAGTTCGGGCTACGAATCCGCCGCCCCGCTGATCGTGCAATTGCTCGCAGGCGTTCGCTTCCC
>CAZNOE010000168.1:4985-9924 GCA_964574525.1 uncultured Bifidobacteriaceae bacterium | reverse complement strand
GCCGGACGTCACCGGCAATCGCATGCAAGCGCACGTGCCGTGGGGGGACGGGCTTGTCTATTGGGATTTCGGAAATATCACCGGCGCAGCCCCTGGACGGCTGACCTACGCGCCGTCGGATTCGCTCTTGGGCCAGTGGAACCACTTCGCCTTCGTAGCCAGTCAGTCGGGCCCTTTCATGCGCATTTATCGCAACGGCCTGCTCGTGGCCTCGAAACCCTTCATGGACGCTCGCGAAGCCGGCAGCTTCGATCTGATCCTGGGCGGCCTCGCGTCTGGTAACAACTTCGATGGCGAACTCGATGAGTTCCGCATCTGGAACGTGGCGAGGACGGACGTGGACATTCAGCGCGACCTGAACGAACGGCTGACAGGCAGCGAGCCTAACCTGGTGGTGTATTATCGGATGGACGAAGGGGCTGGTCCGGTGCTGCTGGACTCGGGACCCAATGGTTTGCATGGCGCGCTCAACGGCGGCGTGGACCGGCTGCCGTCAGCGGCCCCGGTCGGTGTGCCGGTTGCCACGACGCTGGCGGCTTCCGATTCCGAGATTGGTTTTGGTTTCGCAACGTTGCGCGGCACGGTCAACACCGAGAGTTCGATGCCGAGTCGCTACTGGTTTGAATACGGCAGCGGCGGCAACTTCAATTTGGGGACGCCGGAGATGTCGCTGCCCGCGGGCAATTCCATGGTGAGCGTGAGCGGGATCGTCACGAACCTGGGCATCAGTCCCAATTACAATTACCGGCTCGTGGCCGCCAACGACAACGGCACGAACACCGGCAGCGCGCAGTTGTTCGTGATGCCGGTGCCGGGCGCGCAAACGGCGCTGCAATTCGACGGCGTGAATGACCAGGTCGTGGTCGGCGACAGCACGGCTTACAAGGCTACCACCAACCTGACGGTGGAGGCCTGGATTTATCCCACCGGGCCCGGCTCAATTGGCAGCGGCATCATCGTCAATAAGGAAGGCGAGTATGAGTTTGCCCGGTCTGGAGATGGAACGTTGCAGTGGGCGATCGCCAACACGTCGCCGGGCTGGGTCTTCGTCAACACGTTCGTGATCGCTCCGTTAAACCAATGGCTGCACGTGGCCTTCACCTACGACGGGACCGCAGTGCGGCTTTACACCAACGGTGTGCTTGCGAGCAGCATCGCCGCCAGCGGCAACATTGGCGACGTCAACGCCACGTTCAATGAGTTGCGCATCGGGGGCCGCCAGGCTTTCGGCCAATTGTTCCAGGGAGCGCTGGATGACGTGCGCGTCTGGCTGGTGGCGCGCAACGCGGCGCAGATTGCCGCCAGCTTCAACCGGAAACTAATTCCGCCGCAAACTGGTCTCGCTGCTTACCTGCGCTTCGACGAGGGAATTGGCTCCACCACGGCCAACGCGGCCAACCTGAGCTCGGCCACCCTGTTTGGCGGGCCAAGCTGGGTTCCATCGGGTGCCGGCATCCTTGATCCGGTTGTCACCACGCTCGCGCCGACTCCGGTGCTGGCCACTTCCGCCACGCTGCGCGGCTCGTTCAATCCGTCCGGCGAAAGCGTGACCACTTATTTTCAGTACGGCCCAACTGTCGCTTACGGCAGCACCACCGATCCCGGGAACCATCCGGCGTCCCTGATGACCCTTCCATTCAGCGCCAATCTGATGGGGCTGGAGCCGGGCACGACGTATCATTACCGATTGGTTGGATACAACCTCGCGCGAACGACGAACTACGGCTTGAATCAGACCTTCACCACGCTCGTCCTCGGCTCGGGCTGGCCGGTTTCAACCAAACTCACCGGTGGGGAAGCGTCCTCGCCGCTGCACGTATTGGATGGGCTCGGGAACACGTACGTCGCCGGGGTCTTCTCGGGTTCGGCGTCGTTCAAGTCGCCCATCGAACCGTCCGGCGGCGCGACGGCCAATGCGTTCGTCGGCAAGATGTCCCGCACTGCCGACTGGCTTTCACAAGCCAACATTCCGGCCAGTTCCAACGGGTTCACTTCCATCAAGGCCATCGCCCTGGATGCCGACCGCAACGTCTATGTCGCGGGTCAGTTCAGCGGCACGAACACATTCGGCGGCGCAAACCTCGTCGCCAACAACGAGACGAACCTCTTCGTCGCCAAGCTCGGGAGTTTTGGCACCAACTGGCTTTGGGCGAAATCAGCCGGTGGCGTCGGGCTGGACAGCGCCAATGCGTTGTCCGTCGTCGGCACGAACGTCTTCGTCGCGGGAAGTTTTTCGGGCACGGCAAACTTTACCATCACCAACCTGGTTTCCGCGGGCGGCAGCGACGTGTTCGTTGCCAGCCTCGATCTCAACGGAAACTGGTTGTGGGCCAATCGCGGCGGCGGAACGAGTAACGAGATCGCCAACACGCTCGCCACGGATGCCAGTACCAACGTCTATGTCGCCGGCGACTTCTCCGGCCCGGCGACGTTCGGCACGACCGCGTTAACCAATGCGGGGGGGACGGACTTGTTTGTGGCCAAGCTGACTCCCGGCGGGACCTGGGTGCTGGCCCGGCGCGGCGGTGGCGCGAACAACGACACGGCCACGGCTTTGGCGCGCGACGCGGCGAGTCAGTTTTATCTCGTCGGCCAGTTCGGCGGCACGGCGGACTACGGCGGCATTCCCAACCTCAATGTCGGCAACAGCACCAACCTCTACGTGCTCCGGCTCAACAGCGAGGCGGTCTATCAGGGTTACACTCCCGGCGGGCCGGGCACCGCGCGCTCAGTCACGGTGGATTCGTTGGGCCGTGTCTATGTCGCGGGCGACTTCCCGTTCGCCATGACCTTCGGAACGAATTCGCTGATCTCCTCCGGCAACAGCGATGTGTTCCTCGCGCAACTGGTCGCGGGCGAATGGACCTGGGCGCAGAAGATCGGTTCGGCCGGCACGGAAAACGCCGGCTCGATCTCGGCGGACGCGGACAACAGCGTCGTCGTTTCCGGCACCTATCAGGGCACGATCCAGATTGGCTACGTGGCGCTGAGTTCGCCGAACAACCGGGACATCTTTATCGCGCGCCTCGACGCCAACCGCGTCTATGAGCACAACAATTACATCGTGGGGCAGGAAATTCCCGTGCCGCTCGCTGCGCAGGATCCCAACCGGGCCGATGGCGGCGCCAGGGGCGTGCCTAGAATTGAAATCCTGCGGGTGGAAATCCCGGGCAGCGATCAGTTCAACTCGTTTTTTTGGAGTGAATCCGAGCATAAGCTGTTCGCCGTTCGACCAGTCACTGCTGTGTTCAAATGGCCACTCACCAACGAAGCAACCAATTTAACCAGTGTGGTGACTGCCGTGGGCAGCAGTTTCTGGCCGAAGCAGCCGCAAATCCACATTGCGGGAGCGCCTGTGGAGATTGAAGGCCCTGGCGTGGGGTTGGGTTATGCGTTCGGCCAGGTCCAATTCACCACCAACAATGCCACAGTAATTCCTGTTACCCGCGAAGCCCAACAATTTCATATTTTCCAGGCTACGAATTCAGGATTGAGCGTCCTGCGTTTCATCCAGCCCGGTGGAGAGGCGTTGTTTGAGATCGTGCATTCACGGCGACTGCAAGACCTTTGGGTAAATGAACCTGCGATCATTGGAACCGCCGTGCAGCGCCTCAGCCACCGTGATCCAACTGGAAAGAACGGTTTCGTCTATTTTGAGAAGGCGTTCTACGACGGGGCCGGGGACGAACGGGCTTACGATCGCTCCACACGTCTTGGCCCCATCATTCCAGTGAACACCGACACGCTGCAATCGGACGACGTTCTCGCGGTCGTCTGGTTTCACACCAATGCCAATACCGGGATCGCCTGGCCGGACGATCCCGTGCACTATCTGGCAGCGTGGCCTTCGAACAGTGCTGAATTGGTTCTCGCCAGCGGCGCCGGATCCGGGTTCCTCGATCCCGCCGAATATCCCTCCAAGCGTGTTTACAATCAGCCGGACAAAAACCAGCCGGGGTTCAATCCAAACGAAGAGCATGCGGCGCTCTACGGCGATGTGCTTTATGCGCTGCGCAACGATTTGAATGACGACATCAGCCCGAGAGCGTCCGACCCCTATACGCTGCTCAAATATCGAAGCCCGGAGACGGGACAGTGGGCAATGAAAGTCTTCAAAGTGGTGGCCACCAATTCCGTCTCGCAGTTTGTGTACTCCGCCGCGGCCGGGCGGGAACTGCTCCCGCCGGCGCCCTTGAGCCTGCTGCCGTTGTGCGGAGCCAGCAACACATGGGTCTCGGGGCCGGGCTACCAGGACCACCTCGGCCGTCTCTACGCGCGCGCCGCGGGCCTTGACAATGGCGGCGCAAGCATCGTGGCCCGATACTGGTACCCGTTGCAGCCGGGTTTCTTCTACGATTTCAATGGCGACGGCCAGCCGGACGTCCCGGTCGGCAATTGCGTGCCATGGCGCCTGGGCGGGACTGGCCCCGTGAACGTCACCTACAATGTCACCTGGCCCACGGACGTGCCGACATTGCAGATTGGCGAAACGCTTACCACGGCGAAATTCGGCCTGCCCGGTATCCTCGACTTTGCCCAGGCGCAAATCATTTTTGATGAGGCAAACCCTGCGAACACCAATGCGGCCGGTTCACTGGTTCGCTTGTTCGATCCGTTGAGCGAGCGCACGGTGCAACTCCCCAAGGACTTCATCCTTCCGGCCACCATCAAGACGGTCAGCGTCCGAGGCCGGCTCGTGCTCTCCGATCTTCCCTATGCCATCCGCGCGCGGCTTGCCTATGATCCTTTGAACAAGCGATTAAGTTTTGGCGGTCTTTATGATGCTTCGGGTGTGGGAGAACCTCTGCTTTTGATCAATGTGCTCAGCCCGCGCGAGCACGACCGCATCACGCAACTGAGCGGCAATCCCGACTTCACGGCCGCGGTTGATGCGCTCTATGATCTGACCCGCAACCCCAACCAAGTGGACGTTGACCGC
>CAZNOE010000168.1:1307-4885 GCA_964574525.1 uncultured Bifidobacteriaceae bacterium | reverse complement strand
AGCGGGTTTGTGACCATCGTGGAAAACAACGACCCGCGGCTGTCCGGCCGTCCGGTCACGTTGCACGTCATTCGCATTGAAGGCGGTCCCTTCCGCGGCGACCTGAAGGTGCTGTATCCTGACGACGTTTTCGATGAAAAGCTCACGTTGCGGCACAGCGCCGATTTCGGGGGCGAACCCCAGAAGTTCGAGTTCGAGTGGTACTACCAGGCCGAGTCGGGCAACGTTGATCCCACCCTCTTCCCTGCCGTTGGCCCGGACGGCTCGATCGAGGATTCGCGCGGCTGGATCAAATTCTCCGGCATTCCGGCCGGCACCAACGGATTCAACGACATCACCATTGGTGACGGCGGCGGAGAATCGAGTCTCCTGACGATTTCCGACATCTGGGTGATCTGCCGCTACCAGGGCTACAACGTGAATGGGCAGACCAACGTCTGGAGCGGCTGGGTGGGTGGTCCGGGCGGCGATCGCGCGCAGTTGGCTGAAGGCTGGATTAAACGGGTCCTCTTCGGGCTGGATCCATTCGAAACGCGCGTAAAGGATTTTCATCAGGCGCCCACGGCCACTTACGCAAGCATGATTCTTCAGGCTGGCGAGCGGTACGAAGGTGCCATTCCCTTCAATCCAGACCCGGCCAGCCTGAACAAGCTCGGTTTGATTGCCGCCTACGAAACGGTGCTTAACCGCGGCCGTGCCCTGAGCATTGACGGCGTGCCGCCAGTCAACTACGAGCCAGCCAATAAGGCCCTGCTGCTGGCGGCCGGTCGCATTGCCGATCTGTACATGCTGTTGGGCAACGAAGCCTACGCGGACGCGAGTGATCCAACCATCGGCCTGACTACGGTTAGCGGCGCTTACGGAAATCTGGCCCCTTCCATCTTCAGTTTCCAGAATCAGCTCGATTCACTCCTGGAAGAGGAACTGGTTCTGTTACGCGGTCGCGATGACCGCGCGGCCACCGTGCGCGCCGCGCCGGTTTACAACCGGCTGTTCTGGAATTTCACGTCGGGTGAAGGCGAGGTGGCCTACAGCCAGAATTACAATATTTCCGACCAGAACACGGACGGGTTCCTCAACGAAAAAGATGCGCGAATTCTATATCCGCAAGGTCATGGCGACGCCTGGGGCCATTATCTCACCGCCATCAAGAAATACTACGGCCTGTTGCGCCATCCTCTTTACGATTGGGTGCCCCAGCCTGAATTCGTGCTCGTCGCCGGGGCCTCCATCCGCGTGGATTACCTTGACGAGCGGAAATTTGCCCGTGCCGCCGCAGCCAAGGCGAAAGTCGGCACTGAAATTGTCAACCTCACCTACCGGATCAAATACGTCGAAGATCCAACCGGGCAATGGCAGGGATACAAGGACACCGATCCCCAGCGCGCCTGGGGTTTCGATGAATGGGCGCGCCGCGCTGGCGGCGGTGCAATCTTCGACTGGGTCATCGCCAACGCGATTCTTCCCGCGACCGATCCCGACACCAACCATGTCGGCATCCAGAAGATCGACCGCACCACCGTCACCGAAATGGACGAGATCGCCGCTCAATACAGTGCGGTTCAATCCCAGGTGGACAAGGCCAATGCGGGACTGAATCCGTTGGGTGTCGCAACCGGAGTCGTGCCCTTCGACATTGATCCCGCCAAGGTCAGTTTGGGCCAGACCCACTTCGATCAGATTTATCAACGCTCGCTCAAGGCCCTGGACAACGCGATCGCCCTCTTCAATCATGCCAACACCCTCAGCCAGAATCTGCGCCGCAACCAGGACAGCGTGGAACAATTCACCTCCAATGCCGCCGACAAAGAGCGGGATTACAAAAACCGGCTCATCGAGATCTTTGGTTATCCTTACGCGGGTGACATTGGGGCGGCGGGCACGTACCCCTCCGGCTATGATGGGCCAGACCTGTACCATTACATGTACGTCAACGCCACGGATCTCACCGGAGAGAACGCGGCTCTCGATACGGTAATCACAGGCTATTTCACAAACCTGGATTTCGGCGATATCGGGGGATGGTTCTATTTTCCGCAGGACGTTCAAGCAGCCAACGTGGCTTCAAACAACATTCTTCAGGTTTCTTTCCCGCTCTCGCAAAATGGAACGTATGGATTTACGGCGCCTGCAAATTGGGGGCAGCGCCGGGCCCCCGGCAAACTGCAGTCCGCTCTTTCCGACATCTTAAGAGCTGAAGCCAAATTGAAACAATCCCTCGTCAAGTACAACAACCTGCGGCTCCAAATCCAGGACACGGCCGATCTGCTGGATGCACAGGAGCAATTCCTTACTACGAAGATTAACATCAAAATCACTGAGGGCGCGGTGCTGACTACACTAAGCACTTTTATCGTTGCCTCGAAGATAACGGCAGAACAACTCGAATTCGCGACGTCAACGGCGAACCGGGTGAAGGACTCAGTGGTTGAGACTCTGCCGAAAACTGTAGGCACGGCGAGTGATGTGTTTGCTCCCGTGCGTGGCGCTATCTACGTTGCCAGGCTTGCTGTCGCGGGCACGGTAGGACAACTCATAGTTCAGGCAAAGATTTCCCAGGAACTGTTCAAAGAAGCGAAGGAGCTCACCAAGAATGCCACAACGATAACTTTGGAAATCCTAGGGGCCAAATATGAAATCCAGCAAAAGATCAAAGCTCTGGAACAACTCATTCGCACGGAGGCCCCGGCACGGCTGGAATTGTACGAACTCCAGGAGGCCTTGCAGCAGGCGAACGGCAATTACTTGAACGTTTTGGCCCAAGGCGAGCGCTTGCTGGAGGAGCGGCTGAATTTCCGCAAAACCACCGCCGCGCGCACCCAGGAATATCGCTACCAGGACATGGCCTTCCGCATCTTCCAAAACGATGCGCTGCAGAAATATCGCGCTCAATTCGATCTCGCCGCGCTCTACACCTACCTGGCGGCCAAGGCCTATGACTACGAAACATGCCTCCTCGGCACTGACAGCGGCGCTGGCCGCAAATTCCTTACTGACATTGTCCGCCAACGCAGTCTCGGCCAGGTCGTCGCTGGCCAGCCCATCTCTGGACGCCATGGACTCGCCGATCCATTGGCGCGTTTGAGCCAGAACTTTGAGGTCTATCGCGGCCAATTGGGATTCACCACACCGGAAACCGAGACCGGCCGCTTCTCGCTGCGCAACGAACTGATGCGCTTGCGCAACAGTTCAGATGCCGACTGGCGCGCGGAGCTCAAGAAGAGCATCGTTCCCGACCTTTGGGCCGTCCCGGAGTTCCGCCGATTCTGCCGTCCCTTCGCGCCGGAGTCGGCCGGACCGCAGCCGGGTTTGGTCATTCGTTTCCCGACTACGATTACGTTTGGACTGAACTACTTTGGCTGGCCGCTGGGCGGTGGCGACAGCACCTACGATCCTTCCCGCTTCGCCACCAAGGTGCGCTCCGCCGGCATCTGGTTCAGCAACTACAACGCCAGTGGGCTTTCTCTGACTCCGCGCGTCTATCTCGTGCCTGCCGGACAGGACATCCTGCGCTCGCCTTCGGGCAACACTCTCGAAACACGGGAGTGGACCATCGTGGATCAGAAACTGCCGGTGCC
>CAZNOE010000168.1:0-1207 GCA_964574525.1 uncultured Bifidobacteriaceae bacterium | reverse complement strand
CCACCAACGGACCAGCCATCGCGAGCTATCGCATGGGATCAGATCCAGCCTTCGGAAACTTCTACTCGCTTCGTCTTTTGCTGGAGTCCGTGGCTCCAGTGTCGAATACCAATGCCTCGGAGATCTCGCAGAGCGTTTTCATCATTGTCACAGACGGCTCGGGCTTGCGCGCACAAACCAGTTACACGATTCCAGACCGAGGCGCCGTGCAGCGGGTGGATTTCGGCGTTGCTGCCCTGGACAGTGACGGGGACGGTTTGCCGGACGCGTGGGAACTCCAGCGTTATGCGAACCTCGGCCAGTCCCCTGGCTCTGTCGCGCCCAACGGCCTGACGGCCCTGCAAAACTTCATCGCCGGCACCGACCCGAACGATCTGGACGGCGGGTTCCGACTCCGCATCGGACTCACGAACAATCAAAAGCAAGTCTCCTTCGTCGCCTTGAAAGCCGAAGGGCCGGGCTACGACGGCATGACGCGGTTCTACACTCTGGAGTCGAACCCGATTCTCGCTGCCGGTTCATGGAGCGATGTGCCGAGTTACGTGGACATCACCGGCAACAATCAAACGGTGAATTATGTGACGGCCGGCGCCGGTGCCCCGGGCTTTTTCCGCGGCAAGATTTTTCTGCAAGGTTTCACCGTGCCCGGCGCCGCGAGCGACAGCGACAGCGACGGATTGCCTGACGCATGGGAAACGCTGCACTTTGGCAATCTCAGTCAGGGCGCTGCTTCCGTGGCTGCAAACGGCCAGACGGCTCGGCAGAATTTCATCGCCGGCACGGATCCCAACAATGCCAACGGCGCGTTCCGACTGGCCGTGACGCGCAGCGGCAACGACAAAGTGGTTTCCTTTTTTGCCGCCAGCGCGCAAGGCATCGGATACGAAGGGAAGCAACGTTACTATTCGCTGGAATCCAGCACCAATCCCGCCACGCAGTGGGTAGGTATTGCAGCCTTGTCAAATGTCCTCGGCAACGACCAGATGCTGAACTACCAGCCGCCCACCACAAACACCGCGGCTTTCTATCGGGGCCGAGTGTGGCTGCAGCCTTGAGCCGGCCGGCCCGCTCATTCCGACAACACGTTAGCGCGTGCGTCTTTTCCGGTCTTCCTGTGTTTCGGCACGGTTGCTACTCCTGCACAAACCTGATCACGCGCGATTGCTCGGAGCGCTTGCGTTGGTTCGCGTCAAGAACCTTTTTGCGG
>CAZNOE010000167.1:0-9943 GCA_964574525.1 uncultured Bifidobacteriaceae bacterium | reverse complement strand
GAATGCCGCGGATGCGCTTCGGCAACGCGCACGTCTTCAACCTCTATTGCGAAAATCTCGGCGGGAACGGCATTCAATCCACCGCCAGTGCCGCCACGCTCGTGGAGAACGTCTATTTCCATCATCCGCAATCCGGCTCGCTGCCGACACGCGAGGAAAACGGCGGGCCAACCGGCATTATCAAAGTGGTCAACAGCGTCATCGTGAACCTGCCGGGCGTGAACGTGCAGTTCCGTGAATTCGGCCAGACGAATTTTGTGTTCAACGCGCCCTTCGCCGGCGCGAACGCTCCCTATTCCTACGCCAACATCCTCGACCCGGTGGCGAACGTACCGGGTATCGTGACCAACTGGGCTGGCGTGGGGAAACTCAGCTTCTGACTACTGTTTTGATGCGATACGCCCCTCTCCTTCCGTGCACATTTTTCAAATAGCTCTGCACAGATGCCCTCTTTGCCAGGCCGCGCCGTCCGGCTACAGTTAGGAGGTAAGCAAAAACTCCAGCGCCGTGTCGAGTTCCGGGCAGACATCCCGGCGATCTGGAAAACAAAACATGAAAAGAGTACGTACTGCGCTCCTCGCGAGCCCTGCCCGCCGCCCGCTGGCCGGATTCACGCTGATCGAACTGCTGGTCGTCATCGCCATCATTGCGATCCTGGCGGCGATGTTGCTGCCGGCATTATCGAAAGCAAAGGAGCGGGCCCTTCGCATTAACTGCGCGAGCAACCTGAAGCAGATTGGCCTCGGCATCATCATGTATGCAAACGATAACAGCGACCTGATGCCCACCGTGAAGTTCCGGGACCTGAACTCCTGGTATCCATACGAACTGGCGCGGATTGATGTCGGAAGCCGGCAGATCAATGACGGCCCCCATAATCTCGGCCTCCTGTGGTTCAACAAGCAGATTCCCGATCCGCAGGTGCTCTACTGTGCCAGTGGCAAGCGTTACGCCGGTGGCTGGACGTATGCGTATTACACCGTGACGGCTCCGTGGCCTTACGGAGCCCAAGACATGTCCGATGACAAGGTGCGCGGTGGTTACAGTTATTTTCCGCAGTCGAAGACCCTGCAAAACATGGGACCGGGTCTGCTCCTGCCGGAAGTCAAACCGGACAATTCAGCCGTGGCCTCGGGAAAGAATTACCTGGTGCCGCTGCGGCAAACGCAGGTGGACGTGAACAAGAGCATGGCGGTGGATTTGGTGCATGATCTCGACAGCGCGGCGGCCGCACCGCATCGCGACAACGGCATCGCCGGTCTGAACGCGGTCTTCGGTGATGGTCATGTGCAATTTCAGAACGCGCGCCGCAATCCCGCCGCCTTTGACCGGGCGCTGTGGGCCAACATTGGCAACGATGGCCTCAGCTACCGCAAGGCGATGAACATGTGGCAACCGTGAAGTTTTTCCCGCGCGCCGCCGGCAGCAATTGCCTGACGCATCTGCACCATTCCAACTGAGACTCGAATCAACATGAAAACCCCAACCCTTGCTCAACCCAGAATCGTTGTAACCTCGGCGCTCCTCGGCTTGGTCGCTTGGATGGCCAGTACCACGTCGGCGCAAATCCCGCTGCCTGTTTATGAGCCGGTGCCGGCGTATTACACGAACGACACATCGGCCTCTAGCGAGAACGTGCCCGTGCCCGCGGGCGGCAGTCTTTTTGTTGCCCATCGCCTTGGCCATGGTGACACAACGGCCGTGTGGCCTCTCGCGGTGGGCGGGGGGTTGGGTAACGGCAATGTTGTGGCCGTGGGCGGCGCGGCGGGGTTGTCGTATCCGGGCCTCTACCAGGATCCCAGCACCAACAGCATCGGCCTGTATGTTCGCACGAACGGAACGACCGCGAACCGCACGCGGGGTATTCGCTTCACAACGACCAGCTCCGGCAGCGTTTACGCATCGTTCCTGATCAACTTGCAGCAAAGCCCGACGAACAATCGCCTGTTTGCCAAATTTGAAACCGCCACGTCGGGTACCGGCAGCGGTGGGGGTGGCGGCGCCATGGCCGGCTTGTGGTTGACGCCAACCAACACCTTGGGAATCAGCAAGAGCACAACCGCCGCGCCCGATGGCACCGCGACGACACCGGAATTGTCCGCCGGCACTCACCTGGTGGTAGCCCGATACACCTGGAACGGCGGCACCGACGACGATGAAGTCGCGCTCTGGCTGGACCCCGGCTCCTTGAACGCGCCGGAGGCGAATGTGCCCGCCCCGACGTTAGCCATCACCGCTGGCACCGATGTACCTTCGATTTCCACTTTTTACATTCACCATCCCCAAAGCGGCCAGGTGCCCGCTGGGTTTTTCATGGACGAAATCCGGATCGCGACCACATGGGCGGAGGTGACTTCAACTCAGTCGTTGTGCAATGCGTCAGGGATTGCCGCCCCTCCCGCCAACCAGACCGTGAATGAAGGCATCGCCGCAAGGCTGTCCGTCGTCGCGGCGGGAACGACGCCGAATTTCCAATGGCAAGTCAGCACCAACAGCGGGACGACCTGGAACAACGTGAACGAGGGCCTCGGTTTCACAAGCCAGAATTTCCAGACGCCGGTATCCACCCCAGCGGATAACGGCAGGCAATACCGCGTCATCGCCACTGTCCCGTGCAACGGCTCCTCGGCAACCTCGTCAGTGGCGACCGTCACCGTGGTCAATGCCGCGATCTCACCCATCGGCGTGGTCGTGGATGATGTTTTTCAAGACGGCTATAACAATCTGCCGTATGGCATCAGCAATTCAGTTTGGTTCTCCTCCGACGCAGACTCACTGAACGTCCCCGGCAGTTCGACCTCGATGCTGGGTACAACGCCAGCAAGTTCAGTTACCTGGCTGGGTTATTTCACCGACGATTCAGTCACAAATCTGCCCGTGCATCTCGCTGTCGGGCGCGCCTTGAGAGGCACGCTGGTCTTCAGGGCCAGCAATATTACCAGCAACAACGGCAGTCTGCGCATCGGCTTTTTTGATTACGCGGATGGCAGCACTCGGATCGCGAACAACAGCTTTGGCGGCGGCCCTCCGGGCAGCACCAACGTTCTGGGCTACATGACCACATTCAACTTCGGCACCAACTTCACGGGCAATCCTTTCTCCCTCTTTGCGAGAAACGTTTTGACCTCGACTGATTTGATGGGGACGACGGCGAACTATCTCTCCCTGGGTGGCGGACCGGCTAACTTTGCCGGCGCTCCCGCCTTCCAGAATGACACGACTTACACGTTGGAGTTCACGTTCGGGCGGAAGGCGATCAATTCAGTACAATTCACGACCAGTGTCTCGGGTGGCGGCACCAACTGGTCGCACACTGTCACCGACAATACGTATGCCTATCCTCGCTTTGATACGGTGGCTGTCCGTGCTGGAAATGCCGCGACGGCTGCAAGCAGTTTCGAATTCACACGCCTGCTGGTGGAAGTCATCGAATTGCCCGCGTCTGCAATTCCGCTGAGCATCTCGGCTTCCGGCGGCAATGTGACCCTGACCTGGACGAACCCGGCGTTTAGCCTGTGGGCCGCGCCCGAAGCGTCCGGCACTTACACGAATGTGCCCGGCGCGACCAGTCCATACACCACGTCGGCGGGTGGGGTGCAGAAATTCTTCCGCCTGCTTTTTCCGTAAGCCGGTAGCGCGGACAACCAATCTTGCACACAAGGCCGGGAAGCATTCCCGGCCTTGTCTTTTGCCGTGACTCAACCTTGAACCCGAAAATCCAAGTTAACTTGGGGAGCGTGCGCGCCCCGCGTGCGGGTTTGGGCGTCGCGCCCGAACCTTCGTTCCACAAACTTCCTCAGTCGGCTGCGAACAAATATTCAATGGAACGAAGTTTTCGGCGCGACGCCGAAAACCGCACGCCAGAGGCGCGCGCTCCCCGTTCGCAAAACACGGCGCGCTTCAGATTGAATGAGAATGCGTCGCTGGGTGAGGTTGGCGAGTCGCGGAGGTCCTGTCGCGCATGCGCGGACCCATCGGGAATGGAAGTTTTGCAAATGTGTTTGAAAAGAGCGCATCGGCGTCTCATCCTCGGCCTACTGATGCGAAAGAGGCAGAAACGAGTTCTCATCGCGCTCGGATGGTACGATTACCGTCTGCACCGCGGCATCGAGAAGTTCGCCCAGGAACATGGCTGGCATCTCTCCGCCAATTTCGCGCGCGAAAAAGTGATCCCTTGGGGCTGGGACGGACACGGCATCCTCGCCTGGCTGGGGGCGGGCGACGATCTGGCGGAGTTCGTGAAGGCGGCCCGGAAGCCCACGGTGGATTTCAGCTTCCGCCGGCGGCACCTCAAGTTTCCCCGCGTGCTGGAGGACCACGCACACGCGGCGGAGTTGGTCGCCGAACACTTCCTTTCGCGCGGCTTCAAGAATTTCGCGTTCTATAGCGACGCGGACAACTGGTCGTACGCCGAGCGCGGCCACGGCTTCGTGCGGGCGTTGAAGCGCGTGGGCCACGACTGCGAATGGCTGCCGTGGTATCGCGCGCCGGAATACCGCGCCGACCACGAGCAATGGAAGCGCAAGCGCAACTGGCTCGCCGCCCAGATGAAACGCGCGCCCAAACCACTCGCCGTCTTCGCCGCCAACGACGAACAGGCGCTCGATGTGCTCGAATCCTGCCAGGCCGCCGGCATAGCTGTTCCCGAACAGGTGGCCATTGTAGGCGCGGAGAATTATCTCCTCGCGCCCGACGCCATGATCACGCCGATCTCCAGCGTGGACACGAACCTGGAGACGCTGGGCTATCGCGGCGCGGCGTTGTTGGACGATTTGATGAACGGCAAGAAAGCGCCCAAAACGCCCATTCGCGTCCCCGCCGCCGGTCTAATCACGCGCAAGAGCAGCGACCTGTTGGCCGTCACCCACAAAGGCGTGGCGAACAGCCTGCGGTTTATTTGGGAACATTGCCACCGACCTATCAGCGTCAAAGACCTCGTCGGCGTGGCCGCGATGTCGCGGCGCGGATTGCACAAGGCGTTCCTGGAAAACCTCGGCCGCACGCCCGGCCAGGAACTGTTGCGCATCCGGATGGATCGCGCCAAGCGGCTGCTCGGTGAATCCGATCAAAAGATGGAAGTCCTCGCCGGCATGTGCGGTTACCAAAGCGCCAACAGTTTTTGCGTCGCCTTCAAACAAGCCACCGGCATGTCGCCGAAACAATTTCGCGATACGCTTGTGCGCTAACGGGGAATCCCTCATCACCTTTTATGAAAACTCTCTTGCCCATTGCGACTGCGCTCGCACTCCTGCCGGTATTCGACGCCTCGCGCAGCCTTGCTGCCGAGACGAATCTTTCCGCCAGTTCGGCGACCGCCCCCGATGAGCCGTTGAGTCTTTGGTATCGGCAACCGGCCACTAAGTGGGTCGAGGCCCTGCCCGTCGGCAACGGACGGCTGGGTGCGATGGTGTTCGGCGGCGTGGCGGAGGAGCGAATCCAGTTCAACGAATCCACGCTCTGGATCGGCGAGCCGTGCGATTATGCCCATGCAGGCGCGGCGGACCATCTGGCCGCCATCCGCCAACTGCTCTTCGAGGGCAAACAGAAAGAGGCCGAGCAACTCGCGATGAGGGAATTCATGAGTGTGCCGCTGCGCCAGCGCCCGTATCAGCCGTTCGCCGACTTGCGTTTTCAATTTCCCGGCCACGAGGGCGCGCGGGATTACCGTCGCGACTTGAATCTGGATCAGGCGGTCGCCCGCACGAGCTACAAGGTTGGCGAGGTCCGCTTCGAACGCGAAGTGTTTGCCAGCGCGCCAGACCAGGTCGTTGTCATGCGCATCGCCGCGGACAAACCCGGACAGATTTCATTCAGCGTGCGATTTGATTGTCCGCACACGAACAGTTCCGTCACGTCGCCGACTCGAAATGAAATCGCCCTCAGCGGCGCAGTGACCGACACCCACGAAGGCCGGTTCATCGCACACCCACTCAAGTTTGAGTCCCGTCTCCAGATGCGGACTGACGGCGGCACGGTGGTTTCGGAGAATGGCAGCATCAAGGTCAGTCGCGCCAATTCTGCCACGCTGATTCTCGCTGCCGCCACGAGTTTCAAGAATTTCCGCGACGTGAGCGGTGATCCTGCCAAGTCCTGCGCGAAGGCTTTGCGCGACGTTCAAGCAAAGAAGTGGTCTGAACTCCGCACCGCGCACGTGCAGGATCATCAGCAGTTGTTCCGGCGCGTGTCATTGGCGCTCAGCGACGGCGCAAAATCGTCCGTGCCCACGGGCGAGCGGCTCAAACAGGCGCGGCAGGCGGATGATCCCGGTTTCGCGGCGCTGGTATTTCAATTTGGACGCTATCTGATGATTGCCAGCAGCCGTCCGGGCGGGCAGCCGGCCAATTTGCAAGGCATCTGGAACGAAAGCCTCAAGCCGCCGTGGGAGAGCAAATACACCTGCAACATCAACACCGAGATGAATTATTGGCCCGCCGAGGTCGCGAACCTCGCGGAGTGCCATCTCCCGCTCTTCGACGCGCTGGATGACCTGATGATCTCCGGCCGACGCACGGCGCAAGCCCACTACCGCGCGCGCGGCTGGGTGTTGCATCACAACTTCGATCTTTGGCGCGGCACGGCGCCGATCAACAACAGCAATCACGGCATCTGGGTTACGGGCGGTGCGTGGCTCTGCCAGCATCTCTGGTCACATTATGAGTTCAGCGGCGATCGGGAGTTTTTGAAACAGCGCGCGTATCCGTTAATGAAGGAAGCGGCGTTGTTCTTCGTGGATTTTCTCATCGAAGATCCACGCAACGAGAAGCATTGGCTCATCAGCACGCCCGGCAATTCGCCGGAGCAGGGCGGCCTCGTCGCCGGGCCGACAATGGATCATCAAATCATCCGAAACCTGTTCGGCAACGTCATTGAGGCTTCCCAGATTCTCGGCGTGGACGCTGACCTGCGTGCAAAGCTGTCCGGGCTGCGCGCCCGCATCGCGCCGAATCAAATCGGCCAGCACGGACAGTTGCAGGAATGGCTCGAAGACAAGGACGATCCGAACAACAAGCATCGCCACGTCTCGCAACTGTGGGGTGTGTATCCGGGCAGCGACATTACCTGGCAAACCACGAACTTCTTCAACGCCGCGCGCCAATCGCTGATCTTTCGCGGCGACGAGGCAACCGGCTGGAGCATGGGTTGGAAGCTCAATCTCTGGGCGCGTTTCCTCGACGGCGACCACGCGCATCTCATCTTGCGCAACCTGCTCACGCCCGTCGGCGGAACGGATGTCTCGACAACCAGAGGTGGCGGGCTGTATCCGAACCTGTTCGACGCGCATCCGCCATTTCAGATTGACGGGAATTTCGGCGCGACGGCCGGCATTGCGGAAATGCTTTTGCAGAGCCATATCCGGGATGACGAGGAACATTACGTCATTGATCTGCTGCCTGCGCTGCCGAAAACGTGGCCGAACGGATCCGTGAAGGGTCTGCGCGCGCGCGGCGGGTTCGTCTTTGATTTGGTGTGGAAGGACGGCAAGCTCACATCCTACAAGATTCACAGCAACGGGCCGAACCAATGCAAAGTGCGCCATTCGGGAAGGGTTTTTGAAGCGAAGCTCGGCCCACAAGCGAGCAAACCTTGAGGGAAACATGAGAATCAAGCTTCACCCGCATTCGGCCGTGGCAGCGCTGTTGCTCGCCTTCTCCGGTGTCGCTGAATCCCAGAACCAAACAGCGACTAGCGCGCGGGAGAAGGCCGGGCGCCCAATTTTATATCTCATCGGTGATTCCACGGTCCGAAACAACACCCGCGGTTTGCAAGGTTGGGGCGACGCCATCGCGGCACATTTCGACACGAACAGAATCCGCGTGTATAACCGCGCGCTCGGCGGGCGCAGCAGCCGGACGTTTTACACGGAAGGGTTGTGGGAAAAGGTGCGCGTCGAATTGAAGCCGGGCGATTTTATTATCATGCAGTTTGGCCATAACGACGGCGGCGGCATCAGCAACAACCGCTCGCGCGGCTCGTTGAAGGGCGTGGGTGACGAGACGCAGGAGATCGTCAAGACCAACGGCGTCAAGGAAACCGTCCACACGTTCGGCTGGTATTTGCGCACCTACGTCCGCGACACGAAGGGGAAGGGCGCGACGCCCATCGTTTGCTCGCTCATCCCGCGCAACGACTGGAAGGATGGTCACGTGCTGCGCGCGAGCAACAGCTACGCCGGTTTCGCCGCCGAGGTCGCGCGGCAGGAAGCGGTGCTGTTTATTGATCTGAACGACATCATCGCGCGTGCGTACGAGGCGGAGGGGCAGGAGAAAGTCGCAGCGAAGTACTTTCTCAACGAGCACACGCACACCACGCCATCGGGCGCGGAACTTAACGCGACGTGTGTGGTGAAAGGCATCCGGGCGCTCGTGGATTGTCCATTGGCAAAATACCTGTTGCCGAAAGCAGCTACGAAATCATCCGACGATAGATGAAAACCGTTTCACTGCCACGCCGGTTGCACAGGGTTGTGCTGATCGGTCGAGAGTAATATCGTTCCGGGAGCAAACCATGAGAACAACAACATTGTCGATCGCCATGATTCTTGCGGTTGTTACCGCCGGGAGCACGAGCGTGAAGGGAGAGCAGCCCGGCTTGCTGAGATCGGGGTTTATTTACGAGACCGCGCCGTTCCCCTCCTGCCACGCCTCGACCATTGCGGAAACGAAGTCGGGACTCATCGCCGCGTGGTTCGGCGGCACGCACGAACGCCATCCGGACGTGGGCATCTGGGTTTCGCGCAACGAGAGCGGCCATTGGACGGCGCCAGTGGAAGTCGCCAATGGCATCGTGTCGCCCACCAATCGTTACCCGACGTGGAATCCGGTTTTGTTTCAGCCAAAGACTGGCCCGCTGATGTTGTTCTACAAAGTCGGCCCCAGTCCGAGTACTTGGTGGGGCATGCTGATGACGTCCGACGACGGCGGCAAAATGTGGTCCACCCCGCGGCGACTTCCCGACGGCATCTTCGGACCGATCAAAAACAAGCCGGTGCAATTGCCCACCGGTGAGATTCTGTGTCCGACCAGCACGGAACATCAAGGGTGGCGCGTCCACTTCGAGCGCAGCAAGGACCTCGGCAAAACCTGGACGGCGACGAAGCCCGTAAACGACGGAAAGGAAATCGGCGCCATCCAGCCGAGCATTCTGTTTCACGGTGGCGGAAAGCTCCAGGCGCTGGGGCGGACAAGGCAGGGAAAGATTTTTGAAACCTGGTCCACTGACGACGGTGAGACGTGGAGCAAAATGACCCTGACCGCGCTCCCGAATCCCAACTCCGGCACGGACGCGGTGACGTTGAAAGACGGTCGGCAATTACTGGTCTATAACCACTCCACAAAAGGCCGAAGCCCGCTGAACGTCGCCGTCTCACAGGATGGCAAGGCGTGGCAGGCGGCGCTGGTGCTCGAAGATAATCCGACCGCCCCGAACGGATTTGCCTATCCTGCGGTGATCCAAACCCGCGACGGTCTCGTTCACATCACCTACACCTGGCAACGCGAACGCATCAAGCACGTGGTGATTGACCCGGCACACCTGGAATTGCATCCCATCGCCGACGGACAGTGGCTAAAATGAAAAGGTCCAGTTGATGAACCAAGTCCTTGCAACCTGCGCCACGATTCTGGCCGTGATGGCAACTTCCTCCTTCACGTCGTTGGCCGAAGTCACAAACGTCGTCAATGACTCGGAGGCCGCTTACACGCAGGAGATCAACCGCCGCGCCGAAAAAAACGTGGCGACTTTGGGCCTCGTTGATTCCGCCAAGGGCGGGCGGGTCAGAGCAATCATCGCGAAACAGTATCGTGATTTGAGAGAGATTCATGACGCGCGCGACGCGAGAATAAACGCCGCCAAAGGTTGGGTGGGTCCGACGACCAAGGCCGCCGCAGATGCTGAGATTAAAGCCGCCAAGGATACCGCCGACGCCGGATTGAAACACCTTCAC